>JAQUBU010000239.1 GCA_028686565.1 Syntrophomonadaceae bacterium | reverse complement strand
GCATTGATTTTATAGGAATGTATATGGCATATGGCTATAGCCAGCGCATCAGCCGCATCATCCGGCCTGGGCAGTTCTTTCATGGCTAATATTTGTTGAACCATCAACTGAACTTGTTTCTTTTCTGCTTTTCCATAACCGACTACAGCTTGCTTTACCTGTAATGGTGTATACTCTGCTATCTGGTAACCCGAAATAGCAGCAGTCATAAGTACAACTCCCCGGCTTTGGGCAACCGTTATAGCAGTTTTAGTGTTTTTGTGGAAAAAAAGCTGCTCAACTACTACTACCTCAGGTTTATACTCCTGAAGTAATTGATTCAATCCTTCATTTATCGCACAAAGCCGCAAAGGCATGTCAATGGTTGACGAGGTTCTTATCGTACCATAATCAACCAGTATCTCTCTGCTTCCCCGGTAATCGACCAGACCGTAACCGGTAGTGGCGGTACCGGGATCAATTCCTAAAACCAACATAAGTATTCCTGCTTTCCCGTTGCTATGATTTTATGCTTAATAATACCATCATAAAATATTATACCCTTCAAGCAAAGAAAAAAGGATAAGGCAGATTAAAAACCCTATCCGGTCCCAGCTTAAAAATATACTTATATCATATTTTATGGATTTTTGAGCTATCTCTTGCTTAAGTCACAAGTTCATAAAGAATTTGGTCTGCTGTTTGTATTTTATTAAGCTTTCGCTTCTTTACCAAATGTTCTATATGCGCAATAGCTTCTCCGGTAGCGAACCACTTCTGAAAGGACGCCACCTGCTCCCATAAATCGTATTTTAAATCCCATTTCATCTGCGAAGCTACATGGTAGGCGTTCAAGGGACCTTTTTCCAGGATAATCAGGATTTCAGCCAACCGTTTCCGGTGATGCTCTTTTAGCTCGGAAATTCTTTCTTTATGATCACGAATTATACTTCTGTGTCCGGGAAGAACCAAATCTATGTCAAGTTGCTTTACCTTATCAAGACTATTCAGATAGCATCCTAAGGAATCCTCCATCTCCAGCCAGGAAGTTATATTGGGCGATATATCTGCCAGAATATGATCACCAGAGAAAAATATTTTTCGGTCAGCTTCATACAAACACACGTGTCCCGGGGAATGCCCCGGAGTCATCACACAAGACAGTTTATATTGCCCTGCTTGCAGTACGCTGCCTTCATTAACGAAAGTAAAATTTATATTACAGCCAGAGATAAATCCTTTAACCCTATTACCTGTCTCTGTGGACCTTGATGCTGGAAAACCATTGCTTTCGAAAACAGCATCTATTTCTTGCCAATACTTACTGCTCATGGTATTCTGCAATATCCCGGCATCAATACGGCTGCAATAAACTTTGTTTTCTTCTGTAACCAGTTCACTAACCAAACCGGAGTGGTCACCATGGACATGAGTGATAAAATAATCTATATCCGAGAGTTTTACTTCTGCTTCTTTCAACCCGTTCAGCAAAGCTTCCCTACATTCTGCTTGATCAAAACCGGTATCGATAAGCAAGTGTCTTTTATGACCTTTGATTAAGTAGGAATTCAAGGCTTTGAGAGGGTTACGCGGCAGAGGTACTGATATTAGAAAAATATCTGGTAAGATTTCTTTATTGATTTTAATCGCCTCAATTCAAATCACCTGAGTGTTTGCTCTTTATTCATTATATCAAACCCTTCGCTAATAAATCGCTGTGTTTATATTTATTTTATCTCTTCTCAAAGTAAGAGCACAAAATAAGTAAGGGGACGATCTTTTTTAAAGAGTAAAAAAGATCGTCCCCTTACTTGACCGTTGATTTTACTTGTCAACTCAACTTTCTGACCAAAAGAACAGGCTGAAAAAGCAATAAAAATAAACTTTTTAAAATTCCATATTGACGAACATTGCGAGCTATCTTATATGTCATTGCTATGAAATAGCGTACTTGTCATTGTTATGAAACTAGCGCAGCGCCAACCTGTCATTGCGAGTGCAGCGAAGCAATCCATCCATCGCCAAGTCATTTTAGATTGCTTCTCTACCGCTCGCAATTATCACGGGTAATAACCCGCCACGATAAACGAAAAGCGTCAGAGCATTTTTCATTTACGTAATCAATTACCGGGGAAGATTGCCGCGCTGCGCTCGCAATGACAGGTTGGCGCTGCGCTCGCAATGACAGGTACGCTAGTTTCATAGCAATGACAGGCACACTAGTTATGTCGCATAATATGTCAACTACGAAAGTTGAGTTATTAATATTCGTCCAAGTTTTCCAGAGCATCATTAAGTAGTTGCTCATTTGCAAACTCGAACTTATTATCTCTGATGGATTTCTGAACCTCTGCGGGAAGAGATGACATAATAATAGATGTTACCCTCAGCAATATATCATTTTGAGCATTGGGACCCTGGTAGACTGCTACTCTTCCTTGATATTCTTTAAGCCTGCACTTGCTTTTGTCGTCCGGACACCAATCATCTATGATCTGCCTGATTAACAAAGTATCACCCTGCCAAGATACTCTAAAGCCATTTTCTTCCCTAAATATTGCTCTGATTTCTTCAATATTCTTGCCCAAAAGTTCATCTTTTCGCTCAAATTCGGAAATTATTAAATGCTTACATCGCTGATATTCTTTTTCGCATACCACTTTACTATTTTCGTTAAATACCGCTGCTTTTATATTTGGTCTCTCTTCTATGCCTATTGCTGCCTGATGCCTCATTTCTATATTTTGATTACTAGCCAAAAAATATCCGCAACCAAAGCTAAGTAAAGTTAAACCCAATAACATCATAGCGAATCCCATTTTCTTCATAAGAATCACCTCTAAATGATATTTTTTCCATGATTCTTAATTTTATACATGGGCAAAAAAAAAGCTGGTGCGTGGTGACAAGGGGACGGTTCTCCTGTCAGGAAATTAATTTCCTGACAGGAGAACCGTCCCCTTGTCACCACGCGCACCAGCTTAGCTAAGCTTTTCCAATATTTCATCAGGTATTGACATATTAGTGTAAACATTCTGGACATCGTCATGATCTTCAAGCAAATCGACCAGTTTTATTATTTTAGCTGCCATTTCCTGGTCATTAATCTCAACTGTATTCTCAGGAAGCATTACTACATCGCTTTCTTCAATTATAAACCCTTCGCCCTCCAATGCTTCTTTTACCTCCATAAATACATCCGGAGTGCTTATCACCTCAAAGTAATCTTCCTCTTCTTTTATGTCATCCGCCCCGGCTTCCAAAACCTTCAGCATGAATTCTTCCTCATCAATTTTGACTTTATCCCGGCTTATGCTTATTAATCCAACTCTCCTAAACATCCAGGCCACACAACCATTTTCTCCAAGATTGCCATTGTGTTTGGAAAAAAGATGTCTGATCTCGGAAGCAGTTCGATTGCGATTATCAGTGGCTATATCAAGCATCACCGCAATACCTCCGGGTGCGTAACCTTCATAAATTATTTCCTCAATGGCCTCACCCTCAATCTCACCTGTGCCTTTTTTTACTGCCCGTAAGATATTCTCATTAGGCATATTGATGGTTTTGGCTTTTTGAATAGCCAATTTCAATTTGGCATTGGACTCCGGGTCTCCACTCCCCCCTGTACGTGCAGCTATGGTTATATCCTTGGCTAACTTGGTGAATTCCTTCCCCTTCTTTTCGTCCGAACGAGCCTTCTTGTGTTTAATGTTTGCCCATTTGGAATGTCCAGACATAAGATTTCCTCCCTTAATATAATTACCATATTCGTGGCAGCAAACGACTGGTCTTTTCCATGTATTGTTTATAACTTTCACCAAAGTGATGCAGTAGAAATTCCTCTTCAATTTTAATGCGATAAATAATGGATGGTATAACTGCCAATATTATTATTAAAAAAGCTCCCCAGGAATTAAAAATCAAAGTAATGGACAATACGCTAAGAATTGCACTCAAGTAAAATGGGTGCCTAATCCGCTGATAAGCCCCATGCTTTATCAGACTATGTTCTTCATATAAAGCTACTCTAGGATTATAGTATTTGCCCAGAGATTGTATTGCCCTATAGCGAATTACACAATTGACGAAGAACACAAAAAATCCCAAATAGTTGATAAGCGGTTC
>JAQUBU010000238.1 GCA_028686565.1 Syntrophomonadaceae bacterium | reverse complement strand
GAGCGTGAAGTAGGATTTAACAGTGTAGCTGAGAAAATATATCGTTTTCCAGAAGTAAAATGTGTTTATCTGATGAGTGGGACTTATGACCTTTCCGTTGTAGTTTCAGGAGAAAACATGAAGGATATTGCCTGGTTTGTATCCCACAAACTTTCTACTCTTGATCATGTGCAAAGCACAGTAACTCATTTTGTTTTAAAACGATATAAACAGGACAATTTTATTTTTGAAGAACCGGAAGAAGATAAAAGGTTGGTGGTTAGTCCGTGAGCAGCATGAATAAGTATATTTCCAATGTAGTTAAAACCATACCTCCTTCGGGGATCAGAAAATTCTTTGATCTGGTTGCTCAGGCTGAGGGAGTTATTTCTCTAGGTGTGGGTGAACCTGATTTTGTTACCCCATGGCATATTCGCGAAGCAGCCTGCCATTCCCTGGAAAGAGGTTATACCATGTATACTTCCAATCATGGCTTATTGGAGTTGCGTGAAGAAATATCAGCTTATGAAAAAAGAAGGATAGGCATTGAATACTCACCGGAAAGAGAAGTGCTGGTTACGGTAGGGGTCAGTGAAGCAGTTGATCTGGCTTTGCGTACCTTGCTGGAGCCAGGTGACGAAGTTCTGGTTCCCGAACCTTGTTTTGTATCATACGCACCGGTTGGCGTTTTAACCTATGGCAAAGCGGTGCCGGTGCAAACATATGACCGAGATCAATACCGGTTAAAAGCGGATGCGCTGGCAAGTTGTATTACTCCCCGCAGCAAAGTCCTTATTCTGGCTTATCCCAGCAATCCTACCGGGGGAATTATGGACCAGGAAGATCTGGAAGCTTTACTTGATATTATTATCAAGAATGATCTGATTGTAATTTCCGACGAAATATATTCTGAACTAACCTATTATGGCAAGCATGTATCCATTGCTTCACTGCCGGGGATGAAAGACCGTACCGTAATGCTAAACGGTTTTTCCAAAGCTTTTGCTATGACTGGCTGGCGCATTGGGTATGCTTGCGGGAATCAAGATATTATTGATGCGATGACCAAGATTCACCAATATACCATTATGTGTGCACCTATTATGGGACAAAAGGCAGCTTTGGAAGCTATGCGTCACGGAGAGACAGAAATGCGGAGAATGGTAGATAATTATAATTTTCGCCGCAAACTCATCCTGTCTGGTTTGCAGGATATAGGCATGGAGTGTTTCGAACCGCGGGGAGCCTTCTATTGTTTTCCTTCGGTCAGCGTTTCAGGCATGAGCAGTGAGGACTTTTGTGCCGGTTTATTGGAAGAAGAAAAAGTTGCTGTAGTACCAGGAAATGCTTTCGGAGAAAATGGTGAAGGTTATATAAGATGTTGTTATGCGGCCAGCGTTAATAATATTGAAGAGGCAGTTGAAAGAATGGGCAATTTTATCAAGCGACACAATAGGATACGTATCGCCAATATAGGTTGACCATAACCTGTAAATTATGGCGAAAAGTTCGGAATATCATGGGAATTATACGATAATTAACTAGAGGAAAAGGATAAAGATAAAGGGAAACCTCTTTTAAGATAGGGCACACAGCGGGCTGGAATAACCAGGTTCCTGTTGTTGTAGTTCCCAATATATTGAAGGAGGTTTTTCTGTGACGGTTGATATCACTTTGAATGAGGTTGAATTATTAAATGCCTATCAAATCTTGGGCCCGGCCAGCCAGAAGGGGTTAAAGGATTATATGCGTTATTTGCTCTACAAACAATATAAACGTGAGGTAATGGTGGCGGTTTTTAATAATAAGTTACTGCACAATCTCTTTCATAGTCTGCTGCATATTGTGGAAAAGGATGATTTTGACCTCCAACAGGTAGAGAAAAGGGTTAAACAGATCAAGGAACTGTATTATGGACTGTTTGGACAGGTGCATGGCCGCTATAATGAGGTTGTGAACGATCTGGACAGCAGTGAAGTAGTGCGGGAATTCGGCAGAAATGGTTTTGAGACCATTGAAAAGGCTATCCTAAGCGGAAATCAAACCATAATACGTTTTGAAATAATCGATTTTTTTCAAGGATATAATAAACTTTCACAGAAAAAAGACGTTAGGAATATTGTTGCGGTATAATAAGAAGCAAAATATATAAAGCGAGGAAACAGGATATGAAGCTGAAATTTCTAGGAGCTGCAAAAACGGTTACCGGATCATTTTTTGTTGTAGAAACTGAAAAACATCGTTTGGCAGTTGATTGTGGTCTTTTTCAAGGTCCCAAGGATATTCAAGCCCGTAATTACAATGACTTTCCCATAGATCCGCAATCTATTGATTTTGTGGTGATTACTCATGCCCACATCGATCATATTGGTTTGGTTCCCAAACTTTGTAAAAATGGATTCAAAGGCAATATATACTGCAGTCATGCTACCGAGTCCCTGGCGGCTATAATGCTGCCGGATTCAGGACATATTCAGGAATCAGAGGTAGAGCGCAAAAACCGTAAATTAAAACGGGCTGGATTGCCGTTGTTAAAACCTATTTATACTACAGAGGATGCGCTTGAATGCTTGCCCCGTTTCCGTTCCCTGAATATTGATGAAATTATAGCGTTGTCTCCTGAAATTAGTGTGATGCTGCGGGATGCCGGTCATATTTTGGGAGCTTGTATTGTTGAGATATGGATTGAAGAAGAAGGCAAGAAACAAAAACTGGTTTTTTCAGGTGACCTGGGCAATAATGATCAGCCTATTATTAAGGACCCCAGCATTATTGAAAATGCTGATTATGTAATAATGGAATCTACATATGGGGACCGCTTTCATGAAGATCCCGGCAACCGCAGTGATGAGCTGGCTAAAGTCATTGAAGATACCATGCGTAAAGGTGGCAACTTAATAATACCTGCTTTTGCAGTGGAAAGAACCCAGGATCTGCTCTATGATTTAATTCGTTTATTAAAACAAGGAAAGCTGGACCCGGGTATTGATATCTATATTGATAGTCCTTTGGCGATCGCGGCTACCGAAATTTTTATGAAGCACACCGAATTATTCGATGATGAAACTCGTACATTTATAGAATGTTGTCCAGACCCGTTTAAAATCATCAATCTGAAGTTTTCTCGAACCCAGGAACAATCTGTGCAGCTTAATATGGTGAAAAGAAATACTATTATAATTTCGGCCAGCGGCATGTGTGAGGCAGGAAGAATAAAGCATCACCTCAAACATAATTTGTGGCGTCCGGAATCAACCATACTTTTTGTCGGCTACCAGGCTGAGGGAACTTTAGGGCGGCGTATTTTGAACGGAGATAAATGTGTGAAAATTCATGGGGAAAAAGTCGCGGTCAAAGCTGATATACGGCAGATTGAAGCATATTCGGCTCATGCCGACCGTAAAGCTTTGCTTAAATGGATAGAAAACTTTGCTGTGCCCCCCCAGGGAATTTTCCTGGTGCATGGTGAGGAATCATCACAATTATCGTTGGCTGATGCCATAGAAGAGCAATTCCACATCCCGGTAGATATTCCAGATTGGCTGGAAGAAGTTGAGCTGAAACCATCCCTGCGCTTCCAAGCCAAAGGTCACGCTGCTGTTGAACAGCCTGGAACAGAAAAGATTAACAAGGCATTAGAAGCTCAGGAATTATATTTGCAAACATCCCAGAGAATACATCAAATGTTTAATGATAACTGGAGTAAGGGGAATTATGATAAGATCATTGAATACTTAAAGAAAATTGATTCTAATTAATTAACGGGCAGAAATAAGCCGGGGGAAACCCGGCTTGTTTTTTTCTGCCGATTACTAAAAATGAGGGTCGGTATCAACACTAATAGGACAATTGTAATAGAAAAAAGTATGCCTCTTTATATGGTCCTAGGCCCGAAATAAGCAGAATTTTCTATATTATCATTTGCTAAGAGTCAAGTTCTATTTTGTTCCTGAATATACTATGCTCTTCAAATTATGGCAGTAATTTAAGCCTTTTAGGGTTCACACTCACTAATCCAAAGTTGTTGAAAAATTCTTCTAGGTGTTATAATTTTTTTACTTCTCTTATGGAGGTTGGAAAAATTTATGCATCCAAAATCTGCTGGTTTGGAAATCTTTCGCTGGGGTTATGTTAATTTCCCAGCTGTTCTGTTTTATTATGCCA
>JAQUBU010000237.1 GCA_028686565.1 Syntrophomonadaceae bacterium | reverse complement strand
ATGTGGCGCTCGGGTCGGTCTCCACCGGAGCCCTGTCCTCCACATAAAGAAGAGCACTTTTAGTATTACCAAAAAATTGGCTGATTATTCCATTTACACAGTCTTATTTACACTCCCATAATTATTCGCACTTTGCTTCATCATTCCATTTGTTTGCAGATTATTTAGCTTGAGAAAAATGTCCCCGTTCGGGAACCTTCTATTTGCGGATTAACAGTATGGCGGCTTCGAGGGGCCCTCCCTCATCTTCTGTGCAGCATGGCTGCATTATGCAACCTGTTCGGTTGCCTCTCTGCGCCTTCGTGGCGCACAATCGTCTGCATACCTGACAAATTTGTGCCCTCTGCTTTCGAGCAGTCGGTCAAATCTCGTGAGGTAGATGTTGCTTAGTAATGGGGAGAGGTTGCCGCCTTGCGGTGTTCCTTCTTTTGTGGGGCTCAACAGTCCGTTTACCATTACGCCACTTCTTAGGAATTTGCGTATGAGCAAGATAACTGCTTCGTCCTTTACCTGCTCCCGTACCATACATATCAGTAAGTCATGATTTACGGTATCGAAATACTTTGCCAGGTCTAAATCCACTACCCGTGTATATCCCTGTTCGTAGTATTCCTTCGCCTTCGTCATGGCCTGATGTGCACTTCGCTTCGGTCTAAATCCAAAGCTATTGTCTGAAAATGTAGGCTCAAAGATTGGCTGTAGTACCTGTACCAGTGCCTGTTGTATCATTCGGTCTATGACCGTTGGTACGCCAAGCATTCTGACTCCTCCATCGGGCTTTGGTATTTCTACCCGCCTGACTGGTTGCGGTTTGTACTTACCGTTCCTTATGCTTGCCAGCAACTCGTCCTTATGCTCTTTCAGGTATGGCAGCATCTCGTCAACTGTCATCCCGTCAACGCCCGCTGCTCCGCCGTTCCGCTTTACTCTCTTGTAGGCTGCATTCAGGTTATCCCTATGCAGTACTCGTTCGAGCAAGCTTTCTGCACCGTCCTTCTCCTCGGTCTCCAGTGCTGCAACACTCCGCGCTCCCTTGTTACTCTCTGTTTCCACCATACCCTCACAAGGGCAGCCTGCTTCTGCAGTTTTCTGCTCTCTTCGCATTGCCTCACCTTCTTCTCGTTCAAAAGACTACCATTGTTCAGTCCTTCCCAAAACTAATTCGGTACTATGACCTCTGCTGACTTCTTGCGGTTCAACCGCACATCACTGCGCGGTTTGTCGCTGTGGGTTGTCTATCCATCCCTCTTGTCGGCGACCCCCGCAAGACCTCCCCCGTTAAGAACGATAACCTTCCTCTCACATATCTGCCACATTTACACCATAGGGTTCGGGTGGTATTGGACTTCGTGTTGTCTAGCACACTCGTCCGCCCTACAAATGCCTTATATGTGGTTTCTGTTCGTCAGACCGAGAGTTTGCATTAGACTTCCTTCAGACTCCACCTCGCGATGGACGCCCTTGTCCTCTGCTAACAGTTCCTACCACCAAGCCTGTAGCGGACTTTCACCGCCAAGTTATCGCCCATGCAAGGCAAACTAGAATAACCGGGCTTTGTGCCCGGTCGCATGCTAAATAGATTGATATTATGCTGGTTATATTTCTGCTTCATTATTTTCGTCAGTTATTTTTTCGCTGTTGAATTTTTCCTCCAGCTTCCAATTCTTCTTCTTTAATAAATCTATTTCATCTTGAAGTCTTTTATTAAGGTTGCCAAGGTCTTTGATCTTCTTGGCTATTTTAAAATAGCGCACACTGTCCAGCAAAAAGGTAATTAAGGCCCCTCCACAGGCTGCTGCCAATATTACCAGGGCCAGGGAAACTTCCGGAGTAACCCAGGTTAAAAAACGCACTGCTACCACAGCTGTATTCTGAAAAATAAAAACCCCAATACCCAGTAAGAACAAAATAGCCGTAAATATATATACTTGCATATATCCCCCTCTTTTCCGGACCATATTTGATTATTCCTATTTTAGACATATAATTACCTTTAATACAAGCTGTAAATTTATGCCTAATAATTTCCTGATTCAGAGGTTTTTATACAATCAGGCAACGCTGGTTCCACATGTATAAGAACATGAGAGTGAGTTATACAGGCTTCAATCCTTTCTTCAATCACATCGCAAAGTTCATGTGCTTCTTTAACACTTTTATCCGCACTGATAACCAGGTGCAAATCAATATGCGAATCTCTTCCTGCTTTACGAGTTCTCAACTGGTGATATTCAATAAAACTATGGCTGTAATCACATAAAATGTTTTGCACCATTACTAATTTTTCTTCCTCCAAAGCAGTATCTATAAGAGGCAAAAAAGCCTTTTTGGTTAAATCATAAGCAGCCTTGAATATCAGAATTGCCACTAGAATAGCGGCAATAGGGTCAATTATTTTTAACCCGGTTAATTTTATTAATATTAATCCAACAAAAACCCCGGCCGATGTAAGTACATCTGTCCTTAAATGCATCCCGTCAGCTTCCAAGGCTACCGAATCAGTCTCCTTGCCAACTTTAAGCAGATAAGCGGACACCAGGAAATTTACTCCCGCTGATATTCCCATGATAACTATTCCCCAGGTAGTATCCATAAGTTCGCCGCCGTGCAGGATCTTCTCCACCGCTTCTTTCACTATCATTATTGCAGCCACAAATATCAGCAAGGCTTCAATTGTACCTGATATATTCTCAATTTTGCCATGTCCATAGGGATGTTCCTTGTCCGGTGGTTTGCTGGACCGCTGCACCGCAAACAGGGCAATAAAGGATGCCAGGAGGTCATTAGCCGAATGAATGGCCTCAGATATTACACTAACCGAGCCGATCATAAATCCTACAATAAATTTGCCGCTCATCAGCAATGTATTACTAGCCACCGAAAGCCATGCCGCTTTAGTCTTGATATCCATTCCTTTCCCTCCTTGATTGACAAAAAAGGGACTCCATATCTTCTATGAAGTCCCACGAATATCTTCGCTGCCCTAAGAGCCCGGCATTTTAGCCTGACCAGAATATTCAGCTATAATATTTTATATGATAATATCATGTTTTTATGCCTTCTTCAACAATAAATTAAGCCCGCTGTTTGATTTCATAATAAAGGGGACTGGCTACGAATATTGATGAATACATACCAATCATAAAACCAATCAACATGGTTAAAACAAATCCTTTTATCGTTGACCCGCCAATCAGGAAAAGGGCCAAAAGGGGCATTAATACGATAATTACCGTATTAATGGAACGGTTCATGGTTTGCATTATGCTCTTGTCGAGCATGACAGCCAGATCATCCTTGCTCTTGCTGCGTATATTCTCTCTTACCCGGTCAAATATTACGATAGTATCATTGATCGAGTAACCCAGAACCGTTAGAATCGCTGCAATAAAAGGCCCGTCAATTTCCCATTGGAAAATCGAGAACAAGCCAATTACGATTAAAACATCATGAAATAGTGCCAGAATAGCAGCTATGCCAAACCTCCATTCAAAACGGATACTAATATATATGAGCATCAGGATCAGGGCAATAGCCACGGAAAGCAGCGCATTTTTAGTTAATTCACTGCCTATAGTCGCTCCTACACTAATAGCACTTAAGTATTTGGTATTCTTGAATTTGGATTGCAAGGCATCTTCAATTATCTTAGTTTGTTCCTGAGTCAATTCCTGGGTGCGGATTAAAAACTGATCACCGCTCTTTTGAATTGTTGCCTGGCCTACTATATTCAATTCATTAATGGTAGCTCTGACATCTGCCGAGGAAACGCTGGCATCCATTTTAAAACGGAGCAGGGAGCCACCTTTAAAATCTATACCCAGATTGAAACCCTGAGCAAACATCGATATAATACCCGCAATCAACAGTATTGATGAAATTACATAATAATATTTGCGTCTCTCAATGATTTTCATTACTACCCTCCTTAAACTCCATAAAATTTATGGTTTTTAAAAATATCCGCACATAAAACCAGCAGTTATTGAAACCATTAAAGCAGAGGAAGAAATAGGGGATATTGGTCCTGAAACAATAAACTACCACAAGAGAATTATTAAAAAAGCTAGAACCATTATCTGGAATGGTCCTCTAGGAAAATCAGAAGAAGAAGTCTTTTCTAAAGGAACAGAAGAAATAGCAAATGCAATCGTTAATCAAAAAGCTTATT
>JAQUBU010000236.1 GCA_028686565.1 Syntrophomonadaceae bacterium | reverse complement strand
GGATAAAAAAGAGATTGATTTGCTTTTGATGCAGGATGGCGTTCTGTATCCCATCGAAGTGAAAAAATCCGCTTCACCCGGTCCGGAAGCGGTCAAACAATTCAAAGTACTTGCGCCTGTTTCGGAGGTCAAACATTTTGTAGGAACAGAGCAACTGAAAATCGAGATTGGCACCGGCGCCGTTATTTGCATGGCAAACGACTTACTACCCGTAGACCGAAATAACTGGTATGTACCGGCATGGCTAATCTAAAACGAAAGGAATGACAATATTGTTTCGAATGCCCAAAATTTCCTTGCAAGGCAATGAAAGACCTCGAAAAACGATACACAACAAAATATCACTATAGCCCAATCACGACGCTGAATAAAATAAAAGAAGAAGGCTTTGACGCTTTCCTCGCCAGTGAAGAAGAAAAGTGGAAGTGCAAGAACTGCGGTGCGACGCTTTGCGTGCATAGGGAAACGTGTTTGAAGTGCGGGGCGGAATGTAGGTAGACGACATATAAAAAGGCCACTTTTCAGTGGCCTTTTACGCAAATTATAATATTTCTAACAAACGATTTCCTATTTTTGTTATCACTGGAACAATCAAAGCATTTCCCATCGTAAAATATCGGATTCTTTCGGGCATTCCAGTATTGGTCCAATCATCATCAAAACCATTTAAGCGCTCGCATTCGAGAGGCGTCAGAAGCCTCAATCGACCGGTCTCGGCATCTTCGATTACATGTGTGCTTCGATTAATACTAGATTCGCTAGTAAGCATAGTTCTCGCAGGTTTCTCGATGTCATCAGGAAAACACATGCCGCCTTCAGAAAAAACATAAGCGTTACCGTTTGGCCCGATTCGAGGGATTTTCTTAGAGCCTTTAAGGTATTCCCACTTTTCAAGAGAACCATTGATAAAAAAACGTTCGGCGACAGGTTCTTTTTGGCGAATTTCTTTTAGTGGAATAGGAGGAACTCCTTTTGGCATAAGGTCTTCAGAAAAAATATGACCTTTAATCATGACTCCGCTATTATAAAAAGGGGCTTTAAAAGAATCAGAAACATCCGCAAGAGTTTTATAATCTTTTCCTGTAATTGAGGAAACCGTTCTTTTTGAGGGATTCCGGCTTTCTTGTAAAGGAAATGCTGGGGCATAGAATCCGTTTTCGTATAACCAATCGAAAAGAACATTCTCCGAGTTTGATTGCAATCTATTAAGCAATGATTGATAAATAGGCGTTCGTTCGTTGTATGCAAAGATAAAAATGCGTCGGCGTCGTTGTGCATTCCCATATTCTGCGGCATTTATGACGCGCCATTCGACAGCATATCCTAAATCGGACAAGCAGCGCAAGATTATTCCGAAATCCCTTCCTCTTTGAGCTGTTGGAGATTTAATTAATCTATCTACGTTTTCTAAGAGAACATAAGATGGACGACGTTCTCTTACTATATCGTTTATCTCCCACCATAAAACACCCTTCTTGCCCTCTATTCCCTTTGCACCTGTGCTTGCAACAGAATAATCTTGGCAAGGAAATCCGCCGACTAAAAGGTCATGGCTAGGTACTTGGTTTTTAACTAAAGAAATGTCTTCGTTAACGTGGTTTTTCGATTTGCCAAAATGAGCAGCATAGCAATCAAAAGCGTACTGCGCTACTTTCCCGGGCTCCCATTGGTTGGCCCAAACCGTTTTATAAGCATTAGAGCTCCGTTCTAAACCCACCCGAAAACCACCTACGCCAGCAAAGAGCTCAACGACTTTTATTACCTTTTCAGCCACTTTTTTTCACCTTCAATTCATGATATACTCAATAATAGCATAGAATCATTTCAAGATCAAGATTTGTTTTTCGATTAAATCTCGACATTTTTCGACAAAAAAATCGGCTTATAGAAACGTAGAGGAAAAAATTGTGATTTATAAAACTTTATCTTTTAGAAATGCAGACGCGATATTTGAAAATGATTCTGAATATAGCACCTTGTGGAAAGAAATAAAGGATGTTTTGGACAACATATCAGATAAAGAGTTAGTAGCATCTTTTAACAGTGCAAAAAGAACTGGGAAGAAAAGCATCTCTGAGGATATCAATAAAATCATTGACAAAAAATTAGTAGAAAAAGGTTGGTCTCGTCAAAGTCCAATATTCAATGACTCGGTTTACCGCCCAAAGGGGAAAAGCCATTGGTGGACACTGGATTTTGCAAAAGGAGAAATTGCTA
This sequence comes from Syntrophomonadaceae bacterium, assembly GCA_028686565.1. Lineage (GTDB taxonomy): Bacteria > Bacillota > Syntrophomonadia > Syntrophomonadales > Syntrophomonadaceae > JAQUBU01. The sequence continues at coordinate 1,961 of JAQUBU010000236.1, read as the reverse complement.
TTGAGGTGGCATTTAATCATGGGGAAGCAACTGCGTGGAATTTAATAAAACCTGTTTTGTCAAGTGAATTGAATCATGTAAAAAAAGCGAAGCAGACATCCGCAGGAGTTATTATTACGGCTACAGATGCATTGAAAAAAGCAGGTACTTTCGACAATGCTGCAGGAAGCTATGAGAAATTCTTACAATATCTAGATCCCTTTCGAAATATCCTCACCGTACCAATGATGATAATTGGGTTAGAGCCTCCGACGTCATTTAAAATTCAAAAAAGTAATAAAAAAGTCGTTTTGATACCCTAGGAGAACAGCGATGCAAGAAAGAAAATATAAGACAAAAGAAGAGGTGCTGGCCAGAGGAAAAGAAGCAATCGGGGTTTCTTTTAAATATATAGACAAAACCAATCGTCTTACTACTGGAAAAGGCGCAATTGGCTCTGTTATGGAAGAAAGTTGGTTTGGGTATTGTGTTAACAGTCAATCAGCGCCCGACTTTATAGAGGCAGGTGTCGAATTGAAGGTCACGCCTTATTTGCGTACGAGGAAGGGTATTCGTGCCAAAGAACGTCTTGTGTGCAATTCTATTGACTACATGACAGAATATCAAAAGAGTTTTTGGGAAAGCTCGTTTTGGTATAAATGCAATACAATTCTTATAATGTCATATGAACATATAAATAATGTGCCAAAAGGTGATTTTAAAGTTGACGAAGTTGTGTTGTTCAATTTCCCAGAAAAAGATCTCATAATAATTGAGCGAGATTGGAAGATTATTATTGATAAGATTAAAGAAGGAAGAGCACACGAGATATCTGAAGGAGATACGCTTTACTTAGGGGCGAGCACAAAAGGAGCAACGGCTAAATCGGTTCGAAAGCAACCTTTTTCAAACATTGAAGCGAAGAAAAGAGCTTATGCACTCAAACAATCATATATGACGTATATTTTAAATACACATATATTTGGAGGTCAACAGAGTGAAAAGATTATTAAAAATCCAGCAGAATTAAAAACAAAAGGATTCGAAGAGTATTTAAAAGCAACAATCAATCCTTATCTCGGGAAAACACAAGCAGAACTGAAAAAAATATTTGGTATTGAAAGTAAAGCAAAAAATATTAATGAGTTGATATTAGCTAAAATGCTTGGGGTCGAAGGCAAAATAAGTAAGACCGAAGAATTTCAAAAAGCAAATATAGTGACTAAGACCATTTCCATACAACGTAACGGTTCAATCAAAGAAAACATGTCGTTCAGTGCATTCAAGTTTAAGGAAATAGCGAAAGAAAAGTGGGATAACTCTACGCTGAAAAATTATCTAGAACAAACAAGGTTTCTTTTCATCATTTTCAAAGCCGACAATCAAGGGGGCTTGGTTTTTTATGATTTGATTTTTTGGAATATGCCGGAAGTAGACCTAAATGAGGTGGGAAGAGTATGGATGCGCACCTTGCAAAAAATACAAGATGGAATCATTTTTAGTAAGGTAAATAATGTGATTCATAATGATTTGCCCAAAAAAACTGAAAGCACTATTGCACATGTCCGCCCCCATTCCGCTAGAGCTGCGTATAAGTTTGGCAATGAAATTATTGGAAATCTAAAAGATGCTAACGAATTACCGGATGGGAGATGGATGACCACGCAATGTTTCTGGTTGAATAATGATTATATACTTAAACAAATAACAAAAGCTCTAGGAAAAAAGGAATAAAAGGTGTGAAAAACCTGAAACATCAAAAGTCATATACGACACTAAGATTTCTAAATTGATGACAGCGCAAATTATCTTGCCATATTATCTTCAAAAGCAGATAAAAAAAGGCAATGCAAAAAAGAAAGAAGGGAAATCCCATGCTGAAAAAACTGCTCTTGATCGGTGGCGGCGGACACTGCAAATCAGTTCTTGATTCTTTGCTTCCCACAAGCGAATACGCTCAAATTGGTATTGTTGAGAAAAGC
>JAQUBU010000235.1 GCA_028686565.1 Syntrophomonadaceae bacterium | reverse complement strand
TCCTGGTAATTATGGCGGAGAGGCCACACCCGTTCCCATCCCGAACACGGCAGTTAAGCTCTCCAGCGCCGATGGTACTGCAGTTCAGCTGTGGGAGAGTAGGACATTGCCAGGAATTATTTATTTTTCTGATAGATTGAGTGTTGACGTTACACGGGGACGTTCTTTCTAGACGTTACACGGGGACGTTCTTTCTGTAACATTTATGTTACAGAAAGAACGTCCCCGTGTAACAAGAAAACAACGTATAAATATAAAGACATATCTGCTATAGTCATTAAAGAGGTGAGGCTGTTTGAAGCAAGAATACCGGGGAGGAATTTATTTAACACTGGCTGCAAGCATCTGGGGTGGATTGTATGTTGTAAGTAAATATGCTCTCGACACCATACCTCCTTTCACTTTGCTGTTTATTCGCTATTTATTGGCTTTTGTGCTCTTGGCAATTATTTGTTGGATTAAAGGAATAGAAATCATACCTGCCAGTGATCGAAAAATATTATTCCAAATCGGGTTTATAGGTTATTTTGTATCAATCGCTGCTCAATTTGTGGGCACTAAATTATCTACTGCACATATGGGGGCAGTTATCACTACATTATCACCAATCTTCCTTTCGATATTTGCAATTATTCTGCTCAGGGAAAAATTATCGCGGCAACAGTTTATAGCTATGACGTTAGCGACTATAGGCGTAATAGTAGTAATGAATCCAGGAGAAATCAATATGAAGGGAGGGACCGACCTGCTTGGGAAACTGGTGCTTTTATTGGCGGCCATTTCCTGGGGGTATTATTCCGTTCTGGCCCGGAAGGCATCGGCTACATATTCACCATTGCAGATCACAACCTGTGCAATATTGATTGCCGGTCTGATTGATATTCCGTTCATATTCATGGAAGCTGGCAGTTGGTCATATGGAGCATTACTGAGTCCGACTATCATAGGCAGCATTATTTATGTGGGATTCATTTCTACGGCACTGGCTTTCTATTGCTGGAATATGGGATTGGCTCTGCTTCCTGCACATCAAGCAGGACCATTTTTCTTTTTTCAGCCTGTTGTAGGAACTATTTTAAGCTGGCTGATTCTCAAAGAAGATCTTACGATCAGCTTCTTTATAGGCGGTTTTTGTATTCTTTTAGGGGTCTATTTAAATATGAGGGAATAATAAAGAACTATGAGGAGGGTTAATAAGACCAAAGATTCCAGAGTGATAAAGAGTGATAATGATAATGAGGTTAGTATTTTTGCTTGGCGAGTCCCCTTGTAACAGTCATCTTTCAGCTGTTTGGCTTACTGCTTTCTTGAAATGAGGGCAGGCGGTTAGACACTCACTGCAGACCATATCCACATTCCAGCCCATAGTGTTCAAGGACAATTCGATGTAGTGCCGGGAGTTTTTTCCTTTCATCAAATAGCTGACAACCGGCCTCATTAATGCAGGAATTGGATGGTTGAAGTTAAGGCATTTGAAAATATCGATATGGCCCGGAGTTAAAGCTTTACCAGGACAGGATTCAATGCACTTACCGCAACCGGTACATAGAGGCTTATCAACTGATAGTTGAGAGCTGGCAAGCTCCTGGTCGATTAAAACTGCTGAAAGACAAATACGGTTGCCCAGCCGGGGGGAAATCAGCAAGGTATTCTGACCGATACTCCCCAGGCCGGCGTTGGCAGCGCAAGATTTTAGAGGGATCATACTATTTAGCTTGCCTTCTTCGATACGGGCAGGGAAAAAAGTTGCGGCTGGTACAGAGCGGTGGCCATGCTGGTTTAGCGCTTGGGCTAAACGAAAGGATATATTGTCCATGTCCCGCATGAATTGAAAAAGGTAAAATGATTTTAATTTGTTTTCGAGGTCAAATATAAAAATGGGGATCTGTTTTAACAATACAATTACACTTCCGCTTTCCAGGGTGTTTCCACCCTGTTTGGAAAGAGAATAAGCCAGTTTCAAATCTGCAATTGATGTAACACCGTATTCATCTACACCTTGTTGCTTGATAAAAGATGCAATATCCAAAGCTATCAAATCCCCCTGTTGCCTAAAATTGTTCATCCTCAAAGCGGCAGGCACAAAGTCCAGCCAAAAGGATGGGATATGCAGCGATTGCCATAGGCAATAAGTTTTTGCCATGTAGATTTAACCGGGGTTGCTTTAAAGAACCGCTTATTATACACAACAATCAATTCGTTGGCCTGATACAAATGAGCATAAAAGAGATTGCCCTTCATGTTTTCCTGAAGCTTTCGGATAGTCTCTTCCAGTCTATCCGCTTTCACGTTAATCTTATATAAACTCAGAGTATGATGGTATGGATGCTCAATATTTCAAGCTGGGAATAAATTTGTTTATCGCGTTGGCTAAGATTTACTATAATGCCATGATAATTGGCGTTATCTTGCATAAGTTAACCTTGTTTTTATTAATAATACTATAAAAACCATTATAAGATAATTGTGTAAAATGATAGATTATTCAATAAACATGCTCAGCAGTTAGCTTTACAAGTGTTTTATGATATACGGAGTAAGTGTAAAATTATAATTGCATTTGGCCGTTTCTTTCAGAAATCACAGAAACCTTGAAAAAAGGGTTGAAATTACTATTATAATAATTTTTCCGTGAACCAAATCTTAGGAAAACAGCGTTTGACGAATCCCTGGTGATTAATCAATTCATTTATTAAAGGAGAGATTAGCGGATAATATATTGATCAGGAGAATTTAAAATGGAGGATTTAATGTGAGTGACAAACGATTGGAAATAATGAAGATGTTTGATGATGTTGCACAATCATATGATGCCCAGCGTAAACACTTGATTCCCTGTTTTGCTGATTTCTACGGAACTGCCGTAGACTTGGCGGAAGTGGACAACAAGGAATCGGCGATATTGGATATAGGAGCAGGCACCGGGCTTTTTTCTGCTATGCTTTTGCAAAAATATCCCCAGGCCAAGTTAACCCTGATTGATATTTCTGCGCAGATGATCGAAATGGCGAGGCAGAGATTTCAGGGAAGCAAAAATATTGATTATATTGTTGATGATTTTGCTGTTTATAATTTTAACCAAAAATTCGATATGATTGTATCATCTTTGGCCATTCATCATCTGAATGCCCAGGAAAAAGAATTTCTTTATCAAAAAGTTTTTAACAGTCTGAAAAAACAGGGCTGTTTTATTAATGCAGACCAGGTGTTAGGCGCGACCGATCATTTGGAGTCTTTATATAAGGAAGATTGGAAACGCAAAGTCATTAATAGTCCTCTATCTCCGGAAGAGTTAAACCAGGCTTATGAGCGCACCAAACTGGATAAGATGTCAACCCTAAAGGAGCAACTGGACTGGCTGCAAAAAGCCGGGTTCAGTGATGTGGACTGTGTTTATAAATACTATAACTTTGTGGTTCTTTATGCCTGCAAGTTAGTCTAATGCAGGCATAACATATTATTCTACCGGGATTTATTACTGCAGATGAAATCGATCAGGCGGAAGCCTGAAAGAAAATTATTCATTGCCTTTTGTGCATTTCGCGGTGCGAAAGAAACTGTTCTGTTTCTTTCGATGTTTAAAAAAATTCTATGCTTGCAGCCAGTCTGGAAAAATCCCTGACTGGTTGCTTTTTCGTGAATCACGATACTCTATATGATCTTGTTTCGGGATTTAATATTTATTTAGATTCATAAAGAAAATAAGGAAATATGTCAAACTCATAAAAATAAGAGTATAAGCACCTATGAGATATTGGGGGATGATTATTACATTTGATAAAATACTCAGGGCAAATATATACCAGAAGGTAATCCAGAAGGCGGTTGCGCCAGATTTATTTCTGATAAACGTGCTTCTCTCATCAGCTTCGCTTTCTATGTTACGAATCATGGCAGGATTCTTTCGGGAGTAAAGCATAATCAATATTCCTCCTAATCCTACCGGGATGAAGCCAATAGCTACTCCAGTCATGGCATGATTCTCAAAGTCCAGTATATAACCAGCAAATAATGCGATTAAACCGACTGCTAACATAGCAGAATAAACCAGGATTTGTTTCTTTACATAATTATTGATATTCATGTTTATTATAAACTCCCTTTCCTTACATAACTCGACTGTAGTAATAATAAAAGCCGATGTAGATAAGGATCATAATGGCCAGATCGGAAGAGCACACG
>JAQUBU010000020.1 GCA_028686565.1 Syntrophomonadaceae bacterium | reverse complement strand
ACCGAGATAACTGCCGATAATACCTGGACCTGAATTGCCTTTGCCCAAAACTGCAGCACCTGCTCCATCACCAAAAATTACACAGGTGTTACGGTCAGTGTAATCAGTAAACCTGGAGCAAACATCGACCCCCACTACCAGAATATAATGGTAGGATGGCGAGAGGAGAAACATTTCAGCTACGGTCAAGGAATAAACAAAGCCAGTACACCCGGCCTCCAGATCAAATGCGCCAGCTTTTACAGCACCCAGGCGATCCTGGATAGTGCAGGCGGTAGAAGGGAGTAGCATATCCGGAGTAGAAGTGCCCACAATTATTAAATCAAGTTGGTCCGCAGTGATTCCTGCGCGTTTTAGTGCCATCTCTGCAGCAATGAATGAAAGGTCGGAGCTTGCGGTATTTAGATCAGCTATTCTTCTTTCGTGAATACCGGTTCTTTCAACTATCCATTCGTGTTTGGTATCCACCATAGTTTCAAGCTCTTCATTATTAAGTATTTTTTCGGGATAAGCATGTCCCATCCCTAATATCTGGGCCTTCATCAAATACACCACCTTGTTATTTAAGCATCAGAAGAACTGCGGAGCAATTTCTTTCGCACCGCTGCAACGAGGCAGGGGATTAAAACCCGCCGCCTGTTTTGTTAATTAGCCCCCCCGCTTAAAGAAGCGGGGGACATCTTTTCGCCTCGTTATATCTGACTTTCCGGACCAAAGATTGTGCACAAACCTGTATAAATGCATCGCATAAGATATTTAACCAATAGAGTCCGTAAAAGTCAAGAGTTTTCACAATTGCGCGACAATTGCGCCTTTATCTGTAAAATGTTTTAATTGCATTATTGGATTTTTAGATATGGATTTATTATAATTAATTTTAGAATATAATGAAAGTAATATTTATTATATTTGTTAATTTTTTACTTTATTTTGAGGAGGTCGTCTGTTTGCAGCTTCCAGTACTAAAAATCGGCAAATATACTCCAAAATTCCCCATTATTCAAGGCGGAATGTCAGTAAGAGTCTCAACCGCTCCTCTTGCTGCTGCCGTTGCCCGGGCAGGGGGAATAGGGGTTATCGGTGCAACCGGTATAAGTCTCAAAGAACTTAAAGAAGAAATCCGAAAGGCTCGTGACCTGGCAGCCGGGGGCATTATTGGTGTTAATATTATGTTTGCAGCCAGGGAATTTTCTGAACTGGTGCATACAGCCATCGATGAAAAGATAGACATAATTTTTACCGGAGCTGGTTTTTCGCGGGATATCTTTCGCTGGGCCAAAGACACAGCCACTGAAATTGTGCCTATAGTTTCCTCGGCCAAGGCCGCGCGCCTTGCTGAAAAATCAGGTGCTCCGGCAGTTGTCGCAGAAGGGTTTGAAGCTGGAGGACATTTAGGGACTGACCGTTCAATCAGTGAAATCGTGCCTGAAATAGTTTCTACCGTTAAAATTCCGGTTGTTGCAGCAGGAGGAATTGTAAATGGACAGGACATGACTGATATGATCAAGCTGGGAGCCAGCGGGGTGCAAATGGCCACTCGCTTTGTGTTAAGTGAAGAATGTGATGTTGCTGATGAATACAAGCAAATGTATCTGAATGCCAAAGAAGAAGATGTAATCATTATCAAGAGCCCGGTAGGCATGCCCGGTCGAGCTTTGCGCAATGATTTTGTCGAAAGGGTCAACCAGGGTGCAGATGATATTGAACCAGAAGATTGCGATGCCTGCTTAAAAAACTGCTCCCAGGTTTATTGCATTTTACAAGCATTAAACAATGCCAGGGACGGGATGGTGCAGCAGGGAGTGGTTTTTGTAGGCCAAAATGTTTTCAAGATAAAGGATATTCTCCCGGTCTCCGTTATATTCGATAGAATACTCGCCGAATATGCTGCTGCAAACTAAATAAACCATCGATTTAATATACGAACTGCAAGATAAAACAGCCGACTCCGTAAAAAGAGCCGGCTGTTTCTATTGCCTAATTATTTATAGAATAGCAAAATGTGATAATTCGCAAGGTGCAATCAGCTCAGACCCCTATATTTCGGGGCTGAAAAGCCTGAATTACATCATTCCGCCCATTCCGCCCATTCCGCCCATACCTCCGGGAGGCATGCCTTTCATATCATCTTCGCCTGGAGCTTCACTTACTACTGCTTCGGTAGTAAGAACCATGGCAGAGATGCTGGCCGCATTCTGTACTGCAGAGCGGGTAACCTTGGCGGGGTCAATAATTCCAGCCTTAATCATATCTTCATAGACTCCGGTCAGAGCATTGTAGCCAATTCCTACGGCAGCTTCTTTGACCTTTTCTACGACTACGGAGCCTTCTACACCGGCATTGTTGGCAATCTGGCGCAGGGGTTCTTCCAGAGCTTTCTTGACCAGTTTTACGCCAGTGTATTCATCACCCTCGGCTTGAACTTTTTCAACAGCGGCAATGGCATTGATCAGAGCTACACCGCCACCGGAAACAATACCTTCTTCAACGGCTGCTTTGGTAGCGGCCAATGCATCCTCGATGCGGTGTTTCTTTTCTTTCAGTTCGGTTTCAGTGGCTGCACCTACCTGGATAACTGCTACTCCGCCGGACAACTTGGCGAGTCTTTCCTGCAGTTTTTCCCGATCATATTCAGATTCAGTTTCATCCAACTGTTTTTTGATGTTGGCACTTCTGTTTTTAATCTCGTCTTCAGAACCAGCTCCATCAACAATGATTGTCTCGTCTTTCTTAACTACTATCTGACGGGCTTTACCCAGCATTTCCAGACCAACATTCTCCATCTTGATGCCCAGTTCTTCAGTTGCCACCTGACCTCTGGTCAGAACTGCAATATCTTCCAGCATAGCTTTACGTCTTTCGCCAAAAGCCGGAGCTTTAACTGCAACACAATTGAAAGTACCGCGCAGTTTGTTGACTACCAGAGTAGCCAGGGCTTCACCTTCAATGTCTTCGGCAATCAGCAATAAAGGCTTGCCAGTCTGCACTACTTTTTCGAGGACAGGCAGGACTTCGCCGATGACAGATATTTTCTTGTCGCTAATTAATATATAGGGATCTTCAAGAACAGCTTCCATTTTCTCAGGATTGGTAATCATGTAAGGAGAAATATAACCCCGGTCAAAGTTCATACCTTCCACAACATCCAGTGAAGTACCAACGGATTGCGATTCCTCAACGGTAATTACTCCATCGCGGCCTACTTTTTCCATGGCATCGGCAATCAATTGTCCGATTTCTGCATCATCAGCGGAAATAGCAGCTACCTGTGCAATGGATTCTTTCGATTCTACCGGCTTGCTGATGGCTTTAATTTCATCAACTGCAGCTTTAACCGCCCGGTCAATCCCTTTTCTCATAATCATGGGATTGGCACCGGCAGCCACATTTTTGAGTCCTTCTTTGATCATAGCCTGAGCCAGAACTGTTGCAGTAGTGGTACCATCACCAGCTACATCATTGGTTTTAATGGCTACTTCTTTAACCAACTGACAGCCCAAATTCTCCCACGGGTCTTTGAGATCAATGTCACGGGCAATTGTAACACCATCATTGGTAATGGTCGGAGAGCCAAATTTGCGGTCTAATACTACGTTTCTCCCCTTGGGGCCCAGGGTAACCTTAACTGCATTAGCCAGAGCGTCTACTCCTCTTTCCAGGGATCTTCTGGCATCTTCACCAAACTTTATTTCTTTGGATAACATCTATGTATCCTCCTTTTATTCTTAGTTAAATTTTGCTAGAATGTCGCGCGATGACATAATCAAGAATTCTTCACCATTGATCTTGACTTCGGTTCCACCATATTTCGAGAATATTACTTTATCTCCTACGGCTACATCCATGGGAATTCTCTCGCCCTTTTCATTTAAAGCTCCCGGACCCACGGCCAGAACTTCGGCTTCCTGAGGTTTTTCTTTAGCTGTGTCAGGAACAAATAGTCCGCTTTTAGTTTTCTCTTCAGCTACTTCAACTACTTTAACTACCAGACGGTCTCCTAACGGTTGAATCTTCAAGGGTATACCTCCTTTTATTTTGCTTTTGTTAGCACTCGCATTTGTCGAGTGCTAACACTTATCTATAATATTAGGCAAGATTCAGCAAGTATTCAAATCAGATAACCTGCTAAATCCGCCCGATATTTCCGTTTACTAGTATACTCCTGTATTTTTCTTTTTATACCTCCAAAATGCAGCTTTTTTTAAATTTTAACCCTGGCCGCATTCAACCGCACTTCCCACCAGTATATCCAAAGCATGATCCATCACCGGGATAACTGCTCCCAAGGATTCCCTTACACCCTTTACACTCCCGGGAAGATTAATAATAAGGGTTTTGCCTCTAATTCCAGCTACCGCCCGGGACAACATGGCTTTAGGAGTTTGCTGCAAACCATAAAAACGCATGGCCTCAGGAATACCCGGTACCAGCTTTTCAATTATTTCCAGGGTGGCATCAGGGGTTAGATCACGATTGGAAAATCCGGTCCCCCCCGAGGTTAAGATTAAATCAAGCATTAATTCGTCACAAGCTTTAATCAGCTTGTCTTTAATGATCTCTTTTTCGTCCGGAATTATTTCATAATAATCGATTTTATATTCATCACCCAAAAGGTCTTTTATCTGCTGACCGCTAAGGTCTTCTCTTTCACCCCTGGCACCCTTGTCACTCATTATTAGTATTCCTGCTTTGTACATAAGCTATATCACCTCAACCGGGTCGTTCCTCTTAATAAGGCCGCCTTCGATAACTCGACAAAACAAGCCTTCATAGGGAAGTAACGTAACTCCTAAAGTCCGGGTTACTACACTGGGATGATCTTCTTTACCGATCTGGGATACTTCCAAAATTACATCAGAGCCAATTTTGATTCTCCCCCCAACTCCTACACTTGCCAGATCAAGTCCTTCTATAAGCAGGTTTTCGGCAAAAGCACCAGGCCCAACATTAAGATTGTGTTCTTCGTTTGCCTTAATTACGCTGGCATAGTTCAAACAGGTTATCTGTCTACCCCAATCACCAGCATGGCCGTCATTTTCTATGCCGTAATTTGTTACTACCTTGGCTTGTTCCACTTCTTGCTTCAACTGCCCCCTTTGTGAACTGATGCAAATTGAAAAAAGATTTCCCTTCAGCATTATTTTCCCTCCACTCTCTTGATATGGCCGCTCTTGCCTCCGGATTTTTCTATCAGCTTAACATCACTTATAACCATCCAGCGGTCAAGCGCCTTGCTCATATCATAAATAGTCAGAGCAGCTACACTGGCAGCCGTAATAGCTTCCATTTCCACACCTGTCTTGCCAGTGGTCTTCACCTGTGATTCAATAGTTATCCGGCTGTTTTCTTCATCAAATTGAAAGCTGATGTCAACCGAGCTCAGCATTAGAGGATGACACATAGGAATAAGCAAGGCTGTTTGTTTGGCAGCCATAATTCCTGCTACCTGAGCAACTGCCAAAACATCGCCTTTCTTTATTCCTCCGTTTTTAATTCTATTTAATGTTTCAGGCTGCATCTGCACTACTGCCTGTGCTATAGCTATTCGCTCGCTATCCTTTTTGTCAGTGACATCCACCATCCGTGCATGTCCAGCTTCATTAATGTGGGTAAGAGACATTACTTATCCTCCAATTTGGTACATCTTCCGTTTATTATCTTCACCCCAGCCATCATTCATATTATGCCTACTGGGTTTTCCTTTTATAACCTTAATAAATAGTTCTTTAATTTCGTCGTCACTATAGCCCTTTTTTAATGCCTCCCGCAGGTCAACTTCCTCCTTGTCATAAAGGCAGCCTCTAAGACCTCCTTCAGCAGTCAGGCGTATACGATTGCACTCGGCACAAAAATGGTTGCTCATTGGACTAATAAAACCTATGGAGCCCTGTCCATCTTCCAGCCTGTAATAACGAGCCGGTCCATTGCCCTCAATGTTCTTGGCTGGCAACAGGTTATAATGATTTTTAATTGTTCTCCTGGTTTCCTGGCTGCTGAGCAAACGGTCTTGCTTCCAGAAGAGTAAATCTCCTACCGGCATAAATTCAATAAAGCGAACATGCAAGGGATAATCAAAAGCTAACTTGGCAAAATCCAGTATTTCATCATCATTAAAACCTCTGATAACCACCATATTGATTTTGATCGGCTCCATGCCCAATTCCAAAGCCTTAAATATCGCCTTTTTGACCGGAGCAATGTCCCCTTGGCGAGTTATATAGCGAAATTTTTCCTCAACCAGACTATCCAGGCTGAAATTGACTCTTTTCAATCCCGCTTGCTTCAAGTCCTCAGCCATATCCGCAAACAAAATGCCATTGGTTGTAATTGCCAGATCATCAATTATCGGTATATCAGTGATATAGTGCAGCAATTGGACTATATTCCTTCTTACCAGTGGTTCGCCTCCGGTTAGTCTTATTTTGCAAATGCCAAGCTGGCTGGCTATCCTAACCAAACGGGCGATATCCTCCAGACTCAATATGGTGTAATGCCCAAGATTATCAATACCCTTTTCCGGCATACAATAACGGCAGCGCAAATTACACCTGTCGGTAAGTGATATGCGCAAATAATTAATTATTCTGCCATGTTCATCTATCATTTCCCCAACTCCTTTCGGCAGATCGCGGCAATTTTATAGCCTGTCCACCCTGAGGGAACAACAAAAAATAACTTTAAAAACAACCTAGTTCGCAGGCGTAGATTTTCACTCCTGCTTCATCACATAATTCTCCAATTTCCTTAAGCTCAATCTTTAAATCTCGCGAAAACTCGCGCGCCTCCGTACAGGAAATTCTCTTCTGGGGATACTTCTCCAACAACTTTTCGATTAGCTCTTTTTTATCCGCCATTATTAACACCTCCAAAAAAATAAACGCCCAGCAAAAGGCGTTATTAAGCAAAAACTTAATACAACTCCTTTCCAAAAGGGAGGCCAGCTAGGTTTCCCTATTGACCCTATCGTTCAAACTGCCTTAGCCTTAACCTTAGGCCAGAGTGAATCGGAGTTATTATAACGTTACTAATTATACAATATAAAACAAGTTACTACAATTAGCTTCTTAAAAACACCTTTATATTCCAGCTTAATTCACAATAATTAAAAGTATGCTATTATAAAATCAGGCAGTAACTTGGATTTTAGATATAAAGGGGGGGTTTAATGTCTACCATACAGTGGATTTTAATTGCTATAGTATGTGGAGCTATAGAAATATTTACTGCCGGTTTTTGGTTTCTATGGCTTTCCCTGGCTGGTCTGCTAGTTGCCATCGGTGTTGTTTTAGGAATTCTGCCCAATCTTGAAATCCAGCTCATTGTTTATTCATTGGTTACACTTTTATTTATTATTTTCACTCGCCCGCTGATTTTGAAATTCTTTAAAAGCAATGATACGGCCAGCAATGTCCATGCTCTAATTGGGCAGCATGGTATGGCACTCAGCCATATTGCACCACTGCAATACGGACAGGTCAAAGTGAATGGCGAAATATGGACCGCCATAGCCGAAACGGAAATTGAATCAGAGCAGAGAATAGTTGTAACGGGCATCGATGGAGTAAAACTCCGCGTTGATCATGCATAAGCTAAAAGAAAACACTAATTAAATGAACAATATAATGAAAGGAGCGGAAAAATGGAATTATTTGGATTGTTTGTAGATTTTCTTCTCGTCCTTTTTGTAATCACCATAGCATTCTCTTCCATCAAGATTATAAAACAGGCCAATGTGGGAATAGTGGAAAGACTGGGTAAGTATCATAAAAATGCGGAAAAGGGCGTAAACATGCTGATACCCTTTGTTGATCGTTTCCGAGCCGTTGTAGACCTTCGGGAACAGGTTATGGATTTTCCGCCACAGCCGGTAATAACCAAAGACAATGTCACTATGATGATCGACACGGTTATATATTATCAGGTTACTGATGCTTTTAAATACACTTATGAGATATCGCGTCCGGTAATGGCTATAGAAAACCTTACCGCTACAACCCTGCGTAATATTGTTGGCGACCTGGAACTGGATGAGACTTTGACCTCACGGGATCTGGTTAACACGAGACTGCGGGTAATTCTCGATGAAGCCACTGATAAATGGGGAATTAAAGTTAACCGGGTTGAATTAAAAAACATTTTGCCTCCGCAGGATATTCAAAACGCTATGGAAAAACAAATGCGGGCTGAAAGAGAAAAACGCGAAGCAGTATTGCGGGCTGAAGGACAAAAAATTGCCGCTATCCTGGAAGCAGAAGGTCGTAAGCAATCTGCCATTCTCAATGCTGAAGCCATAAAAGAAGCAGCTATCCGTGAAGCCGAAGGTAACCGCCAGGCTCAGATATTAAAAGCAGAAGGTGAAGCACAAGCTATATTGAATGTACAGGAGGCTTTCGCCTCCAGTCTGGTAATGATAAAAAATGCTGGTGCTGATGACAAGGTATTGGCTCTAAAATCACTGGAAGCACTAAAAGAAATAGGTAACGGCCAATCTACCAAACTCATAATACCCAGTGATCTGGCAGGTCTGGGCGGGGTATTTGCGGCACTCAAGGAAGTTGCAGGCAGTGACCAGCAAGGATAATCATAGCAATTGATTCAAAAGTAATTTGATAAGCAAGTCCCTAAATAACATCTAACCCCTAATGAAACGTACCCTGTCATGTAGACAGCCCAATATAAAACACCAAGCAGCCTCAGATCGAAATCCCATCGGACTGAGGCTGCTTAATTTCGCCTGTAATTTTAGCAGCTCTTAAAAAAAGCTCCAATCTATACCTATTTCTGATCTCTCAGTTACTATCCAATGTACTGGAATATCATTTTTATGAGGAAAAATATTATCTATAATTTGAAATTCGTATGCTATTCCACACTTAAAAACCTTGCTGTTCAAACCATTCAAAAATCTGTCATAATAACCTTTCCCATATCCCAGGCGATAACCATTGGCATCGAAAACAAGCCCCGGTACCAGTACAGCATCGATCTGCGCTGCTTCAAAAACAGGCCCTATGGGTTCTCTTACTCCCAACTGCCCAACCCGAGTTTGCTCCCAATCCCTGAGTTCAACCGCCACTATTTCACCTCCTGGCGCAACCCGCGGAAGCAATATTGTTTTCCCGGTGCACGATAAGTCATTTATAAATGGCCGTAAATCGACTTCATTATCAATGGAAGAAAACGCCATTATAGTACAGGCATTTTTGATTGGTTCAAGTTCCCCCAGCTTAGCTATGATACGGCTGCTGTATCCCTTAACTTCAGATAATGTGAGTTTCCTGCGGGCATCAAGCATGGAACTTCGCCAGCTTTTTTTTTGTTTATTAAGATCTTCCACAAAAATCTCCTTCGCTATTACATCATTACATTTTGGCAACATCCTGTAATTTAACCGCTGCTTATTCTACTCATTTCTATTTCGTGAATTCTGCCAGGCATAAAAAGCTATAGCAGCAAAAAGTATAATCAAGCTATAAATCTGACTGTTCGAAAAAGGCCCGAACATTACCAGATTAGCCCGGAAAAACTCAATAATAAAACGATACATTGCATATAGAATGAGGTAAATAAGAAATACTTGCCCAGGATATTTGCGCCGGGGCAGATACCATAATAAAAAGATAAATATCAAAAGATTAATCAGCGAACTAAACAACTGAGTAGGATAACGGGCAAATTCACCAAGATCTGGGAATACTACTCCGATCGGCAAACTGCAAAATTTGCCGTAACAGCAACCGGCCATAAAGCATCCAATCCGCACTAATGAATAGCCTAAGGCAGCAAAAGGAGCGAAAAGATCAGCTACTCTCCAAAAAGGAAGCTGCTTACGCCATATATAGATTGCAAAACCCAAGAATCCTCCCAGCAAAGCACCATACCATATCAGTCCTTTAATACCATCCGCACCCGGATTTATAACCAAGAGCGGACTGGATAAAAATAAATCCCATTCATAAGTCCAGATATACAGTAAGCGAGCTCCCAGCAAACCAGAAACTACCATTACTATAGCTAAATCCAACACTATTTCGGGATCATAACCCTCTTTTGTAAATAATTTCCTAACGCCTATTATACCGACTAATACGGCAATTGCCAGCATAAATCCCCAGGAATAGACCGTTATTGGCCCCAGCTTGAATAATATTGGATGCAATCTTATTCCTCCTTCATTTCGGGTTATCCACAAGACCTTTTTGACCAAATTCGGGCACTCATTAGTTATCCTGGGACCTTTCCAACATAGTCAGCATGCAAAAGTGTCGGATTATTAATTATCAACAGACTTATCCACATTATCCACAAGTATTTTTCACAGGGACCATAGGCCAGGGTGAGCATTTAAAGTGAGTGGTGCAAATTGCTCGTTAATATAGTAATAATGGGCATCTCCGGCAATCATGGCTGCATTGTCAGTACACAGCTGCAAAGCAGGAAAATATAACTGCAGACCTGTTTCTTCAGCCCGTTTTTTCAACATATTTCGCAGTTTTTGGTTTGCGGCCACTCCTCCAGCCATTAATAGCGTATTAACCTTATATTCCAATCCCGCCCGCACTGTTTTATCAACCAGGACTTCTACCAATGCCTCTTGGAATTCAGCAGCCAAATCACTGATATTGGCATCTCCCTGTTTTTCAGACTTGCGCCAAAGGTTCATTGCTGCGGTCTTTAAGCCACTAAAACTGAATTCATAATTATTTCTATCCATAAATACCCGCGGAAGTTTATATCTTCCGGCCAGCCCATTTTGCGCAGCTTTTTGAATAGCCGGTCCCCCCGGATAACCCAAACCCAAAAAGCGGGCCACTTTGTCAAATGCTTCCCCGGCTGCATCATCCCTGGTTTCTCCGATGAGCTTCAAATCTCCTCTTGATTTCATGTATAGGAGACTGGTATGACCTCCCGAAACTACCAGGCAAATAGCTGGAAAACTAATATTTTCATGCTCCAGGAAATTAGCATAGATGTGTCCTTGCAGGTGATTTACCGCAATCAGCGGTTTGTCTATAGCATAAGCAAAACCTTTGGCAAAAGATACTCCAACCAGCAATGCCCCCACCAACCCCGGAGCATTGGCCACGGCCACCGCATCAATATCAGAATACTCCAAGCCTGCCTCCTTAAATGCCATATCCACTACCCCTGCAATATTCTCGATATGCTTGCGGGAGGCTACCTCAGGAACTACTCCGCCAAACTGCTGGTGTATGCTTATTTGGGAATTAATTACATTGGACAGAATATGGCGCCCATTTTTTACAATAGCCGCAGCTGTCTCATCACAGGAAGTTTCAATACCTAAAATTAATATATCCTTCATTAATTAGCACCAACCATCTAAAAATTATAAATTTCGTATTTTTAATTTCGAATTAATGTTGAAATGCTTCGCATTTCTCAATTATAAACTATTTAACTTTCGCAGTTGACCAGTTAATGCGGCAAAGAAACGATTGCTTTATAATTCTGTCATGCTATGAAACTAGCGTACTTATCATTACGAGCGCAGCGCCAACCTGTCATTGCGAGCGCAGCGCGGCAATCTTCCCCCGTCATTGATTACATAAACGAAAAACGGTCTAACGCTTTTCGTTTACCGTGGCGGGTTATTACCCGTGATAATTGCGAGCGCAGCGCCTTTCTGTCATTGCGAGCGCAGCGCGGCAATCTTCCCCCGTCATTGTCAATAAATGAAAATGCTCTGACGCTTTACGTTTATTGTGGTGCAGCTTTGCTGCATGACTAATTGCGCGCATAGCGAAGCAATCTATAAACAATTATATAAATCTTCCCAGTCTTAATTTAAACCGTCCAAGTTGTTTGTTTAAGCTGTAAATAGAAAATAAGATTGCCGCGCTGCGCTCGCAATGACAGGTTGGCGCTGCGCTCCTCCCAATGACAAGTACGCTAGTTTCATAGCAATGACAGGTCGATGGCGCCGCTCGCAATAGATTTCAGCACGACCGTACTGTAATAAGTCAATTGCGAAAGTTGAGTAAACTATAATCCATATTCCTTATTTTTATAATGGAAAGCAGCAGCTTTACTACCATAATTTAAAATTCACAAATAACATGCAATGGGGACATTCTATGCAATGGGGACATTCCTCCAAAGAGGTGTGTCCCCTTTCCTTATTGTCCCCTTTCCTTATTAGTGTGTTTCTTTCCTTAAATAAGCTGTTTGGTCATTATTATGGCATCCTCATCATTATCCGAGTAATAAGCTATGCGCAGGCCGCTGGGAACATAACCAAGGTTCCTGTACATTGCCAAAGCAGCAACATTAGACGGTCTTACTTCGAGGAGTATACGTTCAGCTCTTTTCTGCCTGACGGTATTTTCCAATTGGTTCATCAGATTTTTGCCCAAACCTGATAAGCGAAATTTTTTGTCCACTGCCACATTGGTAATATGAGCTTCTTCATATACCGCCCATATTCCAGCATATCCTGCTGTTTTACCCCCGATATCACAGACCAGATAAGTAGCGTATTCATTACTTAACTCATTGGCATATGAATCCCGCGACCAAGGCAGTGCAAAAGACTCTTTTTCAATAAGCATAACCTGATCCAGATCCCGTTCCGTCATTTTACGAATAATATATTGGGGATTAAGCATCACAATTCTCCTTTGCCCAAACGATATTCTGCTTCGGATAACCTGATATAAAGCGGACGAAGTTCCAGTGGGTCTGCATAATCCTCTTGTCTTACTTTATCAATGGCGAGACTGCCTACCGCTGAAGCCCTTGGCAATGCCAAATGCAGGGGAACTTCCTTTATCCTGTCCCCCAACTTTTCCTGAAAGAATTCTCTGTATCTATAATACCCGTCTCCCAGTAGTATAAAGCCATCTTGTCCCTGTTCCCCGGCCTTTTCCAAGGCCGCCTCTACAAAATCTTCCGGCGAGCAAGCCATGATATCTCCCAAACGCTGTGGATAAGTATTTCCCACAGCATAAAAAGCTGTATATACTTCCTGTTTGCGGGCATCCAATAAAGGACAGACCAGTGCTTTAGTTCCTGTTATATTGTGGGCAATAGCATCCAGGGTTGGTATCGCTACCAGGGGTATAGCTTTAGCCTGCGACAATCCTTTAACTGTTGCCATGCCGATCCGTAAACCTGTAAAAGAACCAGGTCCAATACTTAATGCAATAGCGGTAAGCTCATCCAGATTGCATTCACACTCTTTCATAACCCGGTCAATCATCACCATAAGGGTTTCGGAATGAGTTTTTTTATAATTGCTGAATTCCTCTTTTAACAGCTTTTCTTCCGTAAGCAGTGCTACCCCTGCAACTGGTGTAGCACTATCAATGGCCAGTATTAACAATTTCATTCAACTCCTCAAGCTTTTGCATGTAGCGTTTGCCTCCTGCCGAAATAAAAACTTTCCGTTCCCGGTCATAATCCTCTTCAACAAGGTCAATATGAATTAGCAAAGCTTCCCCGGGAAAAATGCTTTCCGCAACCAGAGGCCACTCAACCAGTGATACACCATTACCTTCCAGATACTCTTCCCATCCCAGGTCATCCAGTTCGCCAACCTGCAAACGATATAAGTCGAAATGATAAATTTCAGGGGTACCGGGATAAAGATTCATAAGCGTAAAGGTAGGACTGCTCACTCTGCCGGTAAAGCCAAGCCCTCTAGCTATGCCCCGAGCCAGAGTGGTCTTGCCTGCTCCCAATTCGCCACTTATATAAAGTACATCACCTTTTTCCAGAACTCTGGCAATCTGTCTGCCTAATTGCTGCATATCCTCATCACTGCCAATGCATATATGCAAATTATTCACCTCTTTAAGTATCTAAAGAAACTGCGGAGCAGTTTCTTTCGCACCGCTACAACGAGGCGGGGGATTAGACCCGCCATCTGTTTTGTAAATAGGAATCCGACCGCTTAAAGAAGCGGGGGACATCTTTTCGCCTCGTTATATGCATCTCTAATCAACTTGAAATCTTCCCAGGTTGGTTTTTTATAGCTCACATTCCTCAGCAGAGCTGCAGGATGAAAAGTAGCAATTATCTTTATACCCTGTCTGCTGAACCAGCGACCTCGTATTTTAGAAATCGTTGCTTTAGGGTCAATGACAACCTGACTGGCCATAGCCCCAAGACAGACAATTATTTGTGGTTTTATGATTCTAATCTGTGCCTCCAGCCAATTTTTGCATATTTTGACCTCATCCGGATTGGGCAGACGATTTTCAGGCGGACGGCATTTTACAACATTGCTGATATAAACTTCGTGCCGGGGTATTTCGGCTGCTTGCAGTATCTTATCCAAAAGCTGACCCGCTCGTCCCACAAAGGGCTGGCCTTGGATATCCTCATCCTTACCGGGTCCTTCTCCTATCAGGATTAATTTGCTGTGCAAATTGCCCGTCCCAAATATCACCTGCCGGCAAGTGCTACGCAATCTGCATTTTTCACATTGCTGGGCTGCGCGCCATAGCTCTTCATACTCATTTATCTCTGGATAAGCTTCTTCAACCTTTACCAATGGCAGGAAATTTGTCAAAGCAATTACCTCTTTTGCCTCTTTATCAGGCAGATGATTCTCCTTTAAAGCTTCCATTTCCCCAAATAAATTAGGTTGTTCTGTAGTCATTGTATCCTCTCCCAGATAATTTTAATCTTCGTCAAATAATTTTGATTTGTGAATGTTTAAATTTTAAAGCAAGTGCAAATTTTATAATAAACGCTGGTGTTCTCTTCTCAAGCAACGATCCTGGATCAATAATACCTTTTGTTTTTCGGCTGCAGCTGCTCCTTCTGCGCATTCCAGGCCTAATTGCAGCCATATAGCAGGAACCTTTTGTTCCAAAGCTTCCTGAATAACAGCTGGCAGGGCATCCTCTCTGCGGAAAACATTGACCAGTTCAACGCTTTCCGGTATGGAATCCAAATTCGGATAACATTTTTCACCTAAAACTTCATCAGCATTAGGATTGACCGGTATTATCCGATAACCATTTTGTTGAAGATATTTAGCTACTCCGTAGCTGACAGCATATGGATTCTTAGATAAACCTACCACTGCAATATTATTAATTCCTTTTAGCATACCTCTAATCTGCTCATCATTGTACTTTAAATCATTCATTTATAAGCACCTCCAAATCAAAATGCCTGTATTAAAACCTTAAAAATTTTTAATTGTTAAGAATTCTTGATATTTAATTAAAATTAATTTTAACATTTCCTGTTAGACTCAGTTTATAAAAAATAAAAAGGAGGCGTAAATTATGAGAAAACACGTACTTAGGTTGGGCATCTTATTGATGCTGGGAGTATTTGTCATCGGAATCTCACTTCCCGCCATGGCTGGAGTCGCAGGTTCCGGTAATCAGCAAGCTATCCAGGGAAACATGAAAGGTGCTGGACAAGGAATGCAGAATCAGACCATGCTTAAGGCAGTTACCGATCTCACTGGACTGGACACCGTCAAGATCAGAGAAAACCGCCGGACTGGCAGCTCCCTCTTAAGCATTGCCAAAGAAAATGGCGTGGATGAGACAGCTCTTATCAATAAGATTACCAGCGAAAATCAGGCCAAGCTGAAAGCCCGCCTGGATGCAGGAAGTATCGATCAAGCTCAATATGACACTTGTTTGACTCAAATGAATGAGCGAATCAAAGAGAGAGTTAATCGCACTGGAACCGGAAATGCCAATGGCGGAAAGGGAAACCGGCAAGGCGGTATGGGCAGATGCCAACAGATTCAATAAAAACTTAACTTTAATAATTAAAACTTCATAATTAAGTTTAAGGGAGGCAAGCACAAGCTGTTTGCCTCCCTCTTTATCAGTTTTACCAGTTTTTGCGCTTCTTATTTATTGCATAGTCTGGTTTTTCTGCAGCAGTTTGTACAAATCATCAAATCCGTTACCAATCCTCCAGAAAGAAATTCCTCCCAATTGATTGCTTATTGCAACATCCCATTTTCCACTTAGACTAAACTCATTTTCAAGCCAAATTTGATGATACTTGTTATTGCTGTCAACATAGTTATAATAAGGACTCATACTCTGGTAATCGAAGCCCTCGGTCACCTGATACTTTTCCTTTAGAGCCTGTAATTTGGGTGCGGTAATAGAGGTAGTCTTAAGACCTGAAGCCCAGTCGTAACCATATGTGGGCAGACCCAGCATAATTTTTTCCCGGGGTATGTTTTGGATCATATAAGCTGTAACTTCTTTAACCCACCACAACGGCGCTATCGGCCCTGCGGCTGAATTAGTGTAAGAATAATCATAGGCCATTACCACAACCCAATCAGCTATTTCGCCTATCTTTTTATACTCATAAGGAGATGCCCATTTTTCTTTTCCGGTACGGGCAAAGACAGCTACGGATAAATCCTTATCTACTCCCAGCGCATTTTTTAACTCTCTGAGGAAAGTGGTAAAGTTTCCCGCATCTGCCGCAGCCATTAGTTCAAAGTCAATATTAACCCCATTATAATTATTATTCTTGACCTGGTCTAATAGATTGCCGATAAGCCTGCTCCGGTTCTCTTTGCTGGAAAGCAGTTCATGAAGCGGATCTTTGCCCATCAAAACCACACTGGCATGAGTATTCAGACCTTTGCTGTGCGCTAAATTTATCGCCTCATCATAGCGATCTTTATATTCATAAGAAAGCTCTCCTCGACTGTTGCATTCCAGCCAGCGAAACAATACATCAGTAAACAGCGGGGCATTTTCCTGAAATTCATTAAAAGAACGATAATAATAAGCGCATACCCGGGGCTTCTGATTGAAGCTTATAAGCACCTCCGAGAGTGATTGATCCCAGCCTACCACAGCTCCCAGGCTTTCTGCCATGAAGCGCAGAGGTATATAAGTTCGATCCTGAAATATATACGGCGCGGCATCCAGGTATATGAATTCGCCGTCCACCCTGGCCTGGTTATTTCCTATAAACAATTCTACATATTTACCTTTGCAATCAATGGCTACCTTTTGAAGCTGGTTGTCCCAGTATACCTGTCCCTGCAGAGCTTCATCCTCCACCACAAAACGCACCGGAATCATGGTTCGATTATTGAAAATATGCGCTCCCGGGGTAAATTGTCTTAGCTGACCATCTATTCTTATATTGGGGCTGACTGCAGTCTCAGTTGGATATGTAAAAGCAAAAAGAAAGATAAGTACTAGAGTAAACACTATTATGTATACCCTGCGCAATATACACCACCTCCAATATTATTATTTTTTGTTACATATAGAATATTTCGCATAAATATTCAAAAAATCCTTGATGTAAATATTGGGAAAGTGAGGGTATATTTCTCGGAACAGGCACGGAAATAGATTTGCTGTTAACCCCTGTGGTTCCTGGAGATTATAGGCATTGAAAGATTCTATTCTTTGCGTGTGCCATCGGGCAGCCCTCCGTTCCGTTAGGCGCTAGATGTATCTCTTTAGCCGGAATAAGGACGCTGCAGGCACTACTGATGTGAACTTTGTTCACTGTTAAGGTTGCACCCTATGGGCACTACTGATGTGAACTTTGTTCACTGTTAAGGTTGCACCCTATGGGCACTACTGATGTGAACTTTGTTCACTGTTAAGGTTGCACCCTATGGGCACTACTGATGTGAACTTTGTTCACTGTTAAGGTTGCACCCTATGGGCACTACTGATGTGAACTTTGTTCACTGTTAA
>JAQUBU010000234.1 GCA_028686565.1 Syntrophomonadaceae bacterium | reverse complement strand
CAGAAGTTTCCCAGAGAATAATTGACTTCATTAGCGGGACTACATATTCTTTAGAAGGACACAGTCAGGCTTTGGGAAAAAACATTTTTATTTTTACGCCAAGTAATGTCGAGATAGCCAAGGATCATCGTTCCTTGATAAGGAAACCCGGTTTTGCCAATCCCTTTGGGGGTGATAAATAATGTCCAGAATTCCTGGTATAATTGGATGCGGTAAAATGGCATATGCTCTCTTAAAGGGGATAAATAAGAGTGAGACAAAGTTGCTGGATGGTATTATGGTAAATGATACAGATTCTGGACGCAGCAACCTCTTCCAGCATGAATTCCAGGCAGTTCCTACCGAACAAAAGGAATTAGTGAAATCCTGCCGGTTAGTCATCCTGGCAGTTAAACCACAACAAGTGCAGACTGTCCTGGCATCTACCAGAGAGCATTGGACATCAGATCATTTACTCATATCAATTGCAGCAGGAATTACCACATCTACGTTAGAAAATGAACTGGGCATTCATTTGCCAGTTGTTAGAGTAATGCCTAATACCCCTTGCTTGGTGGGTGAGGGTATATCAGCTATCTCTGGCGGACGGCACGCATCGAATGCAGATGTTCAACTGGTCGAAAAAATGTTTAACAGTCTGGGAAAAACCCTGGTAGTTGATGAAAAATATATGGATGCAGTCACGGCAGTTTCCGGAAGTGGACCAGCGTACATATTCCTGGTAATAGAATCCATGATCAATGCTGCCCTGCAGGTTGGTCTGGATGTTAATATGGCCCGGGATTTAGTGTTGAATACTATGCGTGGCAGCGTAAGTATGATTGAACAGAGCGGCGAACACCCCGCAATATTGCGTGAACAAGTTTGTTCTCCCGCGGGCACAACCATCGCCGGGGTTAGACAACTGGAAGAGAATGGCATCCGAAAAGCATTTTTCCAAGCAGTTGAAAAGGCGTTTCTAAGATCAATAGAATTAGGCAAGGACAAATAATTAGGAGGATTATAAATTGGGAAGTTTTCAGATTATTCAGCTAGTAAATACCGCTTTTAATGTTTTGGTCTGGTTGATTATTGGCCGCTGCATACTATCGTTTATCCGGCACAATCCTTATCAACCGGTAATTAAGTTTATTTATGATGTCACTGAACCTATCATGGCTCCATTTCGCAGAATTGTACCTGTCGCTGGAGGAATGGATTTTTCACCGATTATAGCGGTTTTAGCAGTCAGCCTGGTACAAAAGCTGGTCATCGGGATTCTTTATTCAATTTTATAAAGGAGTTTTTATAATGTACTACGATGAAGTAGAACTCCTGGCACCGGCTGGCAAATGGAGTGTTATGGAAAAGGTGGTTCAAGCTGGTGCAGATGCAGTCTATCTGGGCGGAAAACGCCTTAACATGCGAATGTTGCGAAAGGAATTCAATTTCTCTCCTCAAGAACTCATTGGTGCTGCGCAATATCTTCACGAGCGTAACAAAAAAATCTATATTACCATTAATAATTTGTACTACGACAGTGAAATAGATGAAATTCGGGAGTACTTGAATTTTTTACAAGAAATCGAAGTGGATTCTTTAATAGTTCAGGATATGGCAATTGTACAGATGTGCCATGAAATGAAGCTGCAGATACCGCTTCATGCCAGTGTGCAAATGGGCATTGGCAGTTCTGCGGCAGCAAGGTTTCTTGAAGCTCAAGGATTCAGCAGAGCTATTTTGAGTAAAAATCTATCTCTGGATGAAATCCGGAGTATTAATAAGGATAGTTCTCTTTTTTTAGAATTTTTTGCCCATGGCGATCTCTGTATAGCACACACTGGTCAATGTTATATGAGCAGCTTTATGAAAGCTGCCAGCAGCAACCGGGGTTTATGTATAAAACCTTGCCGATGGCGATACAGCATGGAGGCGGATAAGACAAGCTGTGGTGAGTCATCTTACTATCTGTCCCATAATGACCTTTGTCTTTATCCTCATATTAAAGAATTGTTGGATGCTGGGGTCAGATCATTTAAGATTGAAGGACGGATGCGCGATGCTGATTATGTTGCACATTTGATTCATATATATCGTCAGGAATTGGACCGGGTTATGGCTAATCCTGATAAACCATCGTTTGATGCTAATGAATTTCAGAAACTATATGATAATAGAATCAGGGATTTTACCAGCGGCAATCTATTTACCAGGACTGGTATGGAATCAATCGGCAGCACAGGAGAAAGGGAACCCTTTTTTCCTAGTTCGACTTTTATTCTAAAAAAACTTGAAGCTGAGGATTATAATTATACAAATAAATTGGCGGCGGCCGGCCAAAGAACGAACTGTATGCCAATGCTAAGTGTTAAAGCAGGCAGTTTGGATAGCTTGAAGCAGCTCGATAAATCTGCTATTGATACTATCATTATAGGCTGTGAACAAATTATCAATAATAAGAATGTTTGGGAATTGGATAGTATAGCTGATGCTTTAGTTAGCGTGAATGATGGTAAAGCGGAAATATTGCTGGAGACGCCCCGAATTGTAACCGAGAATGATTTGAATTCGATTATGGAATTGAATCAGCTAGTTAAAATAAATAGACTAAGTGGATTCATAGTAAATGATTATGGAAGTATTGAAATTTTAAAGGCAAGCGGGCTGAAGATTTGCGGTGGTCCAGGTCTAAATGTTACTAATTCTCTGGCAGCTCGATTATTGCTGCAAAATGGCCTTAGCCGCCTGACTGCCTCATTAGAGTTGGAATGGCCCCAACTTAAAGAACTCCTGTGTTCGGGGAATGATATTGAACTCATGGTCCAGGGACCAAGATGCGGGATTGTTACTGACTTTTGCTTGCCGCGAGCGATTAGCGAAGACAATGAAAGTGTATGTTTATCACCTTGCCTTAAAGCTGATTATTCTCTCTGTGACGAATATGGTCAGAAATATACAATTAGAACTGATCAAAAATGCCGAAACTATGTTTATTATCCATTTGACCTTTGCTTATTTGCGGGACTGCCAATATTGGCAGCAGCAGGTTTAAATCATATAAGAATCGATGGTCAATACTACGATTACGACACACTTCAACAAACTGTAGATATTTACCTGGAAGCATGTCAGCAAATAGGGCGCGGAAAATGGACACAGGCTGAAAATTTTAATACTTTGCTTAATATCTTTCCCCAAGGTTTAACAAGCACACCGGTTTTCCTAATAAATAAGGATATATAACTGGGATAGTTAAAAATGCAGGAGGAATATATATGATAACTGCCATGGAGATCCGCAATCAGCATTTTAGAAAATCTATTAGAGGTTATAGTGAGGAAGAAGTCAAGAATTTTCTGGTTAATCTTGCCCAGGATTATGAACAACTTTATAGCGAGAATGCGCAGCTAAAAGAAAGTATTCAACGACTAGAGTATGATCTTGCCAAGTATCGTAAACTTGAAGAAACTATGAACAACAGTCTGATTCTAGCTCAGCAAACTGCCGAATCAGTTAAAGCCAATGCACGCAAAGAAGCTGAACTTATGAAAGAAGAGTCCAAGAGAAGAATTAACGAAATACTGACGGTGTACCAGGAAGTAATCAAAAGAATGAACCTTTTCAATGTTGAAATGAAAGCTCATATTAGTAGTGAAATGGAAATGCTGGACAAGAGCCAGAAAAAAATTGAGGATCTGTCTGATTTCTTTTTCAGTAAAGACCTGAAAGATATTATGGAAAATATTGAAAAGGTCAATATTCAGGAAACAGAATAATGCTCAGATTTAGTGAAGAAGCTGGCAGATTGAGATTTGAAGTGAAGGTCCAGCCACGTTCATCCCGAAATCAAATTGTGGGGGAACAGGATGGAGCCCTCAAGATTAAATTAACAGCTCCACCAGTGGACGGGGAAGCCAACCAAGCCTTGATAGCTTTTTTATCCCGGTTTTTTGGCGTAGCCAAAAAAAATGTGCAGATAGTCAAAGGTGAAACCTCCCGCTACAAGAGTGTTGTAATAAATGGTCTTTCCTCTGAAACCTTTCTCCAAAAGCTAAACTGACAAGCTGACAAGGGGACGGTTCTTCTGTCAGGAAAATTTCCTGACAGAAGAACCGTCCCCTTGTCAGCTTCAGGCCCAACGAAAAGAACGTCCCTCTGTTGGCTCTCAATTTTTAACTTTCCTGGTTAAAATGGATATGAGCATGGATACTAGAATTAAGGCTGCTCCTATAATTGCCCTTTT
>JAQUBU010000233.1 GCA_028686565.1 Syntrophomonadaceae bacterium | reverse complement strand
GTTGATGAAAGATATTCAACAAAGACTGCTATTACAGTTAACCCGGCCATAATAACCAGGTATTTAGGAGTAACGACATGAAATCCCTCATACCAGCCATAAGCTGCGATGGAAACAAATATCAGCGGTATTCCTGGTATAAGCGGAAGAACCGTTCCGGCTATACCCAGGATTATCAAGATTAGAACTCCTATCAGGACCAATATTTGAGTTGTCAAGATAATCGCCTCCTTTAATGTAAGGGGACACACCCCTTAATTACTTCGCTTTAATTCTCAACTGCCTTTAGAAAAATAACTGTTCAACTTATTGGTTCCAGGCTTTCCTCGGGCAATGTCCCCATTTTATGTTATAAACCTGTCCATCAAGCGTGCAACCAAATATTGGCAATGCTCATAAGTTAACCCACCCTGCAGATAAACGGCATGCGGTGAACGCAATGGTGCATCACAAGATAGTTCAATTGAAGAACCTTGCACAAAAGTTCCTGCAGCCATGACAATTTTATGGCTATAGCCGGGCAATTCAGCATATTCAAGGGTTACATCGCTGTCCACCGGTGAATTGCTCTGAATCTCCTGACAGAACTGCAGAACCTCATCAGTATTATTAAGTTTAACTGCCTGCACAATATCAGAACGCGGCTCATTCCAGCGCGGCCAGACCTCATAGCCATATTGTTCAAATATATAAGCCAGCAGGATTGCCCCTTTCAGAGCCTGTAAAACCACATGCGGCGCTAAAAACAAACCCTGGTACAGATAGCGTTTATCGAAAGGACTGGAACCAAGTTCTTTGCCCAATCCCGGTGCAGTCACATGATAAGCAACTTCCTGCACCAGATCCTTATTCCCTGCAATATATCCGCCGGAGGGAGCCAGCCCACCTCCGGGGTTTTTTATCAAAGAACCTGCAATTAAATCAACACCGCAGTGCCCGGGTTCCAATATATCAGTAAATTCGCCATAACAATTGTCAACGAAAATAATTGTGTCCGGATTCTTGGCCTTTACAGTTTTTATCATATTACTCATGGTTTCAATACTTACAGCCTGACGCAAGCTGTAGCCCCGTGAACGCTGAATCAAGACCATTCTGGTTTTATCATCTATAACATCAGAAATTGCCGGTATATCAGGATAACCCTGCTTATCCATGGCTATTTCCTGATAATTAATACCCTTTTCAATGAGACTGCCATGGGTGTCGCTGTCTTTACCGATAATTCTTCCCAGCGTATCATAAGGCCTGCCGGTTATTGAGATTAATTTATCTCCCGGCCGCAATATTCCAAATAAACTAGCTGATATAGCATGAGTCCCGGAGACTATCTGGGTTCGAACCAGCGCATCCTCCCCGGCAAAAACCCGGGCATAAATATTTTCCAGATTATCGCGTCCCGCATCTCCATAACCATAACCGGAAGAAGGATAAAAATGATGTTCCCTAACCCGGAATTCCTTAAATGCTTCAATAACCCGCACCTGATTCTGATAAGCAACCTCATCCCTTGCATCATATACAGCAGACAAAGCTGACTCTGCTTGCTTGATTATATCTCTTGCCGACAATCAATTCACCACATTCTTAAATAATCAATCTTTTAAAAAAACACCAACATCTATTTTATAACATATGCCAGGTTAATAATACATAATCTGTCTGTATTCCTGTATACTTGGCATGAATCATTACTGTAATACTGTTAACGCTCCCACCCGTACCTAACCCCTCTGTGTTACGACATACCGGAAGGTTCAGGCAGATCCATATCTTCAATAAGCACCAGATCCCTGCGGCTGGGATTATCAATGTCGATGATTCTAAGCGCCTGCAGGCGTATGGATTTTTCCACCAGATTCCGTACATACCTGGCATTACCGCTGTGCGGATGGCGATTTTTAACAAAATCATTCAGGTGCTTCTTTAACTTCCAACGACAACGGTTGCTTATTTCATAATCTCTTTCACTATAGATTTGCAAAGCAATTTGAAAAAGTTGTTCACCATCATAGTCGGCAAAGTCAATATGAATCGGAAAACGCGACCGCAGCCCGGGATTTGATTTCAAAAAACGCTCTGTCTCACTGGAATAGCCAGCCAGGATTACCACCAAATTATCCCGTGAATCCACCATGCTTTTTACGATAGTGCTAATTGCTTCTTTGCCAAAATCCCTTTCTCCGCCTTGATTTAATGAATAGGCTTCATCAATAAACATAATCCCGCCCATTGATTTTTTCAGCATTTCCCTGGTTTTTTGGGCAGTATGCCCGATGTATTCGCCAACCAGATCGGCTCGTTCCACCTCCACCAGATGACCTTTGCTTAGTATTCCAATATCATTGAATATTCTTCCCAAAATGCGGGCAACTGTGGTCTTGCCCGTACCAGGATTGCCTTTGAAAACCATATGCAAAACACTGGGGTACGCTTTGAGCTGCAACTGGGTTCGCTTGTTTTGAACCAAAGAAAAGGCAGTGACTTCGGCCAGGGTTCGTTTCACTTCCTTAAGGCCAATTAGCCTTTCCAATTCGAGAAAGGAATCTTTGCGCGGCATAGCTGCGGGCGAAAAATATTCAGAAGGCTGACTCCGCTCCGGCAATACATCTGCAAACCTCATAGATATCTCCATTCAATCACCACTCTCATAAAGGTAAATTATTATATGAAGAATTATTAAAAGTGGTGCTACTTGAATAAATCTTTTGGGGTTTGTAATATGGCCTGTAAATTTCTTATCTCGAAGGATGAATAAATAATCCGGCCATTCTAACTAATCCGCTAAGCTTAGCCAGTCTTTTCTAATTAAAGACATAATAAACTGATCCTGAAATTTCCCTTTAGTATATTCGTATTCTCTAAGTACACCTTCGGTTTTAAATCCAAGTTTTTCAAGTGTATGCACCGAACGATCGTTTCCAACCATAACGAAAGCTTCAATCCGGTTGAACCTGAGGCTCTCAAAGCAATGTTGCAGAACTGCATGCATCACTTCCTGCATGATACCTTTGTTCCAATAATTCTGGCCTAACTCATAACCAATTTCAGCACGTCGGTGTTCAGCTTTCATATTGTGATAGCCGCAACTCCCCAGAACAACCCCACTATCTTTATCAACGATTGCCCAGCGCCTACCCTCACTTAATTCTGAAAGGCTGTTCAATAAAGCAACCATTTGTCGGCTTTCATCAAGAGTTCTGAAAGTTAAATTCATATATTTGGTAACTGTTTCATCCGACCAATAACTATGTAAGATTTCAATATCGCCTGCTTCGATTTTACGTAACGTAAACCGGGCAGTTTCTAATCCCTTGGTTTCAGTCATGTCTATTCACCTTCCTTGAGTAATAAAAGCTGGTTCTTTTACAAGAACGGAGCCCATCTACTATTGTTTTTGCTCAGAACTTAAATCCAAGTGTAGCTGCAATCATTTCATAAGTAGGTACATGCACATCATACTTTTTGCCCAAACGAACTACTTCAAATATGAGACCGTCCATCTCGGAATTTTTACCCTGTTTTAAATCCCTCTGCATTGAAGTAGAAGCAAAGGGTGAAAGATTGTCCAGAATCTCCAGATTGGTTTCCACGATATCTACAGCAAAGTGTATGTCCATAGCCTGTGCCAGTATATCAAGCTCATGCATAAGCGCAATAAAGGTATCCCTTACTTTTCCTTCCTGCTGAGCTGCGCCGGCATTAATATCATAATATGCCCCGCAGGCAGCCATAGGAGACACATAAGAGAACTTCTGCAGCGCATCTCTCCTGATGTTATCCGATACAATGCCTGTGATGCCGCTTTCCTTCAGATCTGCGGCTACCCGTTCAAGAACAGTACGATATTCCTCCGGTTTTCTTACACCGAATACCACCCGAAAAATATTCCCTGTTTGCAAGATGGTGCCGGGTTCTTTAATCTCTGCTGCTATATAAATACAGCCATCTGTCACTAATAAACCGGGCAGCAGTTCCTGCATTCTGCCTCCAGTACCATAGATATTTAGTATAGGTATTATTACAGTATCTTGGTGAGCTGCTCTTTTGATAAAGGGAATGGTATCTTCAAGGGAATATCCTTTCACACAATTGAAAATTATATCCGGCTGTTCGTTGTAATGCTCCATATCCCAAGCCTTAATAGGACAGACTGTATAATTCCCTTTAAATTTATTTTCCATTTTCAAACCATTTTTTTGAATCTCCTCCAGATGTTTTCCCCTGGCAATTACGGTTACAGCTTT
>JAQUBU010000232.1 GCA_028686565.1 Syntrophomonadaceae bacterium | reverse complement strand
GCTGTATACACTTATACAGCCACCTTTTTTTCAGATAATATACGTTTGGCGTCTTTTACGGCTCCAATAGCATTTTCCGAGTAGGCATCGGCTCCGATACGATTTGCATATGCCTGCGATATGGGTCCGCCGCCGATCATAACCAATACCTGTTCCCGCAAACCTTCTTTTTTGAGCAATTCGATAACATCAGCCATTCTATCCATAGTGGTAGACATCAAGGTAGAGAGACAGACTATGTCTGCACCAACCTCTTTGACTTTGCTGATAAAATCCACTGCAGGGACATCACGACCCAGATCGTATATTTCAAAATCCGCAACCTCCAGCATAAGTTTGACCAGATTCTTGCCTATGTCATGGGTATCACCCTCGACCACGCCAATAACCACTTTATACCTGTTTCCTGCTGTAACTCGCTGAATATGGGGACTAAGAACATCCAGACCGGCATACATGGCATCCGAGCATAATAACAACTCCGGTACGAAATATTCCTCTTCCTCATAAAGCTGTCCGGCTTCGTTCATCCCGATAACCAAACCCTGGTTTATAGCAGTAAGCGCGTTAATTTCATTATCCAGGGCTTCATGCGAAGCCATTACGGTCAGTTCTTCATCCATTTCCCTGACCCCATCGGCCAGGCGCCTAAGTATTTCTTGATTATCAGTCATTACAAATACCTCCAATAATATTACTCAGCAAAATTTTCAGGGTTAAGCGGATAACGTCCATATTTACGAGCCGCATTCATAAAGCAGATGAAATTTTCAGGTGGTGTTCCCAGGGGAATCTGACAACCAATGGCCAGAACGAAGCCTTTAGGATTGTCCCAGGCCTTGCGCAAACATTCCTTGACCTCGGCTTCTATCTGTTCATGGCTGCCCTTCATTAAGGTTTCAACCGGTTTGACATTACCTGATATGCATGTCCTGTGCCCTACCACTTTTTTAGCTTCGGCCAGATCAATAACATTATCCAGACTAAGGGTTGGGGCTCCGGTATCAGCCATATCTGCCCAAATAGGAGTTGAATCACCGCAGATATGCAAGCTGCAGCCTTTGCCGGTACGCTCAATAACGTGGTCCTCCAGAATTTTCAGGTAGGGTTTGGCGAATTCCCTGAACTGCTTTACGCTCAGCAAGCTGCCCGATGCGGTGGGATCTCCGATACTCACATTGCAGCCCATATCAATTACGGCATCCATATAGCGCATGGTAGTTTCGGTAACCAGATGGAGCAGACGTTGGACCATTTCCGGATTGCGCCGCAAATCCTTCAAGAAATTTTCGGTTCCTCTGACCAGCCCGGCCGTAGTAAAGGGCCCGCCCACACCGCTGCTCACCGGCACCTCTTCCCCTATGGCATCCTTGATCATGCTAAGTGCTTCCAGATACATGGGCAATTTTCCATCCTTGTGCGGGTCGCAAGGAGAAAGCTTGTCGAAATCAGTCCAGTTTTTCAGCGCCGGATCGGCTATAAAGGGTATGTTGTCTTCAGGGTACTTTAAGGTGCTGCCCATGGCTTCCGCCAGAGCAAGGAAACCGGGGCCGACTCCGGCACCGTCGTGATGGTACTTTTGGTAAGCGGCGATTTCCACCTCGGCCATCAATTTTGCCGAATGGCGATACTGGGAAATAGTGGTGCCAATGAGATGGCAGGCAGTTTCGCCGCCAAAAGAACTGCAGGGTATCCGGTCGATTTTCCTGCCTGCAGCAAAGGCGGACATCCTTTCCTTGGGTGTCATTTCATCTCTGGGTACGGCATTCATCAAATACACCTCGCATTAGATAAATTTACAATTTATAATATTTATAAATAATATAATTATGCATTATGCATAATTAAAAATTGCCAAAGCAATTATGGCATAGCGTAAGCTTATAAAGACTGATAACATAATCAACGTTAATCTGCAAATATATGATTTAATATTTATAATAATTATTATTAATTATATATATTATAACTATTAGTACTATTTATGGCTATATCAAAATGCAAATTATATCTAATTTTGATTGATTGTTGCAAAGAATATTGTAAAACAGCTAAAAGACAAAGATATTCTGAGTAATGAATAATTTGTATTTAAGCTTTTTTAAAGACAGGCTTTCGATTGAAGAAACAGGTTAAATTCGTTATTATGTTGCTAGTAGAATAAAATGCTTGAGTTTAAATTAAGGGGAGGTACAAAGGTGAAAAAAACAGGGTTAATTGTTCTTGCAGTAGTAGTACTGCTGGCAATAATGGCCAGCAGCGGCTACAACAATTTGGTTGCTTTAAACGAGTCAGTTGACGGCAAATGGAGTCAGGTTGAAAACAACCTGCAGCGCAGGGCTGATCTAATTCCAAACCTGGTAGCCACAGTTCAGGGTTATGCCAGCCACGAGGAAGCAATCATGAATAACATCTCTGATGCGCGCAGTCGTCTGGCGGGGGCTGGCAGTATTGCAGATAAAGCAGCAGCCAATGAAGAGCTATCCAGTGCATTGTCGCGTTTGCTGGTGGTAGTAGAAAACTATCCCAACCTGAAAGCTGATGCCAACTTCCGGCAGCTGCAGGATGATCTGGCCGGAACTGAGAATAGAATTGCAGTATCCCGCAAGGATTATAATGATGCCGTACAGGTGTACAATGCCAGAATTAAGAGCTTTCCTACCGTCGTATATGCTAATATGCTCGGTTTTGGTGAACGCGAATACTTTAAGGCAGATGAAGGCGCCAAGGATGTTCCCAAAGTTGATTTTA
Source organism: Syntrophomonadaceae bacterium (assembly GCA_028686565.1). Classification (GTDB taxonomy): domain Bacteria; phylum Bacillota; class Syntrophomonadia; order Syntrophomonadales; family Syntrophomonadaceae; genus JAQUBU01. The sequence continues at coordinate 1,498 of JAQUBU010000232.1, read as the reverse complement.
GCAAGTAGAGGAATGATAGGATGGAGCTGTTAACTTTCCGTTTCTCATTGGAGAATATTTTTAATAGTAATAATGTGTTGGGCAAAATATCTCGTTCAATTCTCTGCTTTTTGACGGTTCTGTTATTTTTGGCTTTGGCCTGCCTTACAGTCCAGGCTGAATATGCGGTTCCCCAGCCAAGCACCGAACTATATGTACTGGATCAAGCCGGGGTAATAAGTGATGAAACCGAAGCCATGATTATTAATACCAGCAAGGAACTGGCCCGGCAGACCAAAGCCCAGGTAGCGGTAGTAACCTTGACATCTATCGAAGATCAGCCTATTGAGGATGTTGGATTGGCTATTCTAAGGGACTGGGGATTAGGAGACAAAGAACTTAATAACGGGCTTTTGCTGCTGGTAGTTCCAAGTGACCGGCAAATGCGAATCGAGGTAGGTTATGGTTTGGAAGGAGCACTTCCCGATGCTAAAACAGGCCGGATTCGAGATCAGTATATTATTCCTGCCTTCAAGCAAGATGATTATGATCTGGGTATTCGGCAGGGATATATAGCATTGGTACAGGAAGCAGCTAAAGAATATAATGTAAGCCTTAATGTCCAGCAGGATAATTCAGTTCAGACAAAAGCCACTCCTGCAAAGGAACTTCCCACCTGGGCTGTTATTCTAATAATAATTGGCGTGGTAATTCTCTTCTGGTTGGATTACCGATTCCTGGGGGGCTTTATTTTCGGGGTTCTGCTAAGTATACTGGCACGTGGTGGCCGCGGCGGCGGCGGGTTTGGAGGAGGCGGTTTCGGTGGAGGTTCTTCCGGCGGCGGCGGCTCTGGCGGCGGCGGCGGCAGCTCTGGCCGCTGGTAGTTAGTATTTAACTAAATTTTCGCACTTGACTTTGAAAGAATTTATATGTTTTGAGCAACTTGACGCAGGAACCTTATGATTCCCAGCGAAGGCGAGATAAGGAAAGGGGGTCGAGAGCGCTGCCGGCCATGGATGGGAGGTTAGCGCGGTACCCCTTGAGTTCCTAAGCCTAAGCAGATGATCCATTGAGCGACGAAGTTGGCGCCGGAAAGCTAAAAATAAAGGCTCTCGTAAAATAATCACGGGAGCCTTTATTTTTAGCTTTATTTATTTTCATTCCGGTTACTTCTTTTTATCCTGTTTTCTGGCTAAGGCTGCCTGAAGTAATTCACCCAGATTACTGCCCAGTTCTTCTTTGTCACTATATTGAGCTATCAGCTTCTGGTTTTGACGGCTGGAACTTCCCATCCGGCCAAAGTCTTCTTTTTCGGGTTGACGATGACCGCAGGAGCGGTCAGGACAGGCCAGCATTCTTCCTCTTTTTCCGTTTACCAGGAGCATATAGCGATTACATAACGGACATTTTATCTTGGAAACATTGTCGGCTTTGTAAACTGCGGCATCATCGCGTACCTGTTCAACCAGCTTTGAAGCATCATGGCGAATATCACTTATAAAGTCTGATTTCCTGACTT
>JAQUBU010000231.1 GCA_028686565.1 Syntrophomonadaceae bacterium | reverse complement strand
TTGGCCAGTTGTTTGGATACGTCTGCCAGTGCCTTCGCTCCGTCGGCAGTATTTCTGTTTTCAACGCTTTCTTGGGGGATACCGGGGGCAGGTGTAGCTTGCGCCTGTTTCATCTGCTCGCTGCCTGCTTTTTCTCCAGCCTGAAACACTTGTTCCAGGCCAGCTTTGCCTGCAACTGGCTTTGGTACTTCCATAGAAAGCTTTTCAGCATTAACCAGGGTTTTGGTCCCTAACACTTCTTTTCCCTGTTGCTGAGGTACTTCACTTCCAGCCTTGGACAAGGCAGTTCCTGTTTCAACTGTATTGGCCTTTCCTGCGCTGCCTGCTTTTTCTCCAGCCTGAAATATTTGTTCCGGGCCAGCTTTGCCTGCTGCTGGCTTGGGTACTTCCATAGAGAGCTTTTCCGCATTAGCTGGAGTTTTAGCTCCTAACACTTCTTTTCCCGGTTGCTGGGGCGCTTCGCTTCCAGACTTGGACAAGACTGCTCCTGTCTCAGCAGTAGCAGCCTTACCGGCACTGGCGGCATTTTCTCCGGAATTGTCTGCTTTAATCTGCAGCCCAGCTTCCTGGTTTCCTTTGCCGCCCGGGTACAAATTGGCTTCAGCGCTAATTCTCGGATTATTAACGCCAGACTGAGTTTGACTTTTATCCGCAGTTGAAGCTTGATTCAACTGGAGACGGGCTGATTCCTCACCAGTGCCCTGCTTTGCCGGCACTGACTGGCCATCTGCTGACAAGCGTTCAAGCGAAGCTAAATTCTGCAAAATATCCTTAACCAATTGAGTTAGCGAACTTCCTGGAGCAGTAAATTGAGCCAGCGAATTCAGGTTATGCTGGTTAATGATTATTCCCCGTTGCATGGCAAATGCCGTTATTTCCAAATTACGGGCATTAACTCCTCCTAAAAGATTCATCCCCTTGCTCAGTTCATTCAGATTGTTGACGGTTACCGGAAGGTTATGGGCCAGCAGCTTTTTGGCCATAACTATATTAGTATCTTTGGCAGCTGCACCGATATCCTTCAGATTCACAGCAAGATTGCTGTTTTCTATTCTTTCCAGCAGCTCGGGGGTAAGGGCTTTTAAATAAGTTTTGCCATCACGAAAATCCTCTACCATTAACTGCAACTGCTGACCAGGCTTCACCGGGACCTCGCTAACTGCATCAATTACCTGCCCCTTGATAAGCAGGGAAACTAATCCGTCTGCTTTCACCTCCTGGACAACTCCCCGCAGCACTTCACCTTTTACCAGATTTAGTCCCTGATCTTTGGATGTAGCTATATTCAGCATCACCTTGTTCAAAAAGACCTGGCTGCTCTCCATATTTACCTCCTGACAGCATGGTTTTTACCGGTTCAAAACTAATTCTATGTATCTCACTGACTCCCAATTGCATAAGAGCCTGAATATGCTCCCGGGTGGCATAACCTTTATGTTTGGCCAGACCGTACCCAGGATACAGCAAATCAAAGGCTTCCATAGCCAAGTCCCGCTCTACTTTGGCCAATATCGAAGCACTGGCTATGGAAATACTTAAAGAATCACCTTTAATCAAAGAAAACTGTCTTATTTTTATATCGGGTAAATTCAGCGCATCAATAAGCAAGAAATCCGGCTGGGGCGAAAGTTCCCGAACGGCCATGGTCATAGTCTCGCGTGTGGCATTTAAAATATTCACCTGATCAAGATAAGGTGGGAATATCCATCCCACAGCCCATGATATTGCTTCTTTTTTAATCTCACTGGCAAGTTTAATGCGTTTTTGCGGGCTAATCTTCTTGGAATCATCTACCCCGGCCAAAAAAAAATCGGGGGGCAGAATAACTGCTGCACTAACCACCGGTCCAGCAATCGGTCCCCGCCCAACTTCATCAAGTCCTGCCAGGTGTTTATAACCTTCCTGGCGGGCCTGGTTTTCATAAATTTTCATAGCTTCTATTCTTTTTTGTTCCTGTTCGCACTTATGTTCATTATTTCTCATTTATTTCCTCATTCATTAACTGGTGCCTTCCAATCGATTGCGCCAGCATTTCTCCATGTGTTATAGCCTGCTTGATACCTCCAATTCCAAATGCATCACCAATTAAATAAACCTTTTTATGTATCTGCTGTATGCTCCTGTACAGTTCATTGGATGGAGTATAACCTGCCGCCATAACTATATAATCAGCATCTAATATACTGAGCTGTCCATTTTGATTTTGTATTACTGCTCCTTGCTCTCTAATCTCCAACAGGTTGCTGCCGGTTTTTTTAATTACCTCCTCTTTTTGAAGTCGATCCATCAAATCTCGGCGGTTTTTCTTTTCCATCCCGGCAGCAAGCACCTTTTTTTCCTCTACAATTGTAACCTGGTTATGCCCAGTTGTTAAAAAATCGGCAAGTTCGCAGCCACTCCTGCCGCCGCCGATTATAATTACCTGTTTGTTGCTGATTTCTACTTTCCTGTTCAGGATATCACTCAATTCCTTGCAGAAATTGCTGTTCCATCCTTTTATCGCGGGCATAACAGCTTTTGAGCCGGTTGCAATCACTATGTAATCAGCTGGCATTTTCTCCAGTTCTTCAGCATCACATAATTTATTGAGAATAATCTCTGCACCACTTGTTTTTAACTGTTTAATCAGATAATCACGCAAAAGTGCAATCCGCTGTTTGTACGGGGGAATAGCAGCTAAATTAAGCATACCGCCCAATTTCTCTTCCTTTTCCAGCAGCCGCACTTGAATGCCCTGTTTGCACAGGGATAGAGCTGCCTGCATGCCCGCCGGTCCGCTTCCCGCTACTACTGCCTGGGCTCTTTTTATCCTCTTGCCGACAGGATTATGCAGGAATCTTTCCCGTCCCATCCAAGGATTAACTGTACAGTCAACAGTGATTCCTATAAAAGTATTTTCAATGCAATTATTGCACATTATACACGGCCTTATTTCTTCAGCCCGGTTTTCTTTTGTCTTATTGGCCCATTCACTGTCAGCAATGAAACTGCGTCCAATAAAAACGAAGTCTGCCTGTTTTTTTCTTATAAGCTCGCAGGCGATCTCAGGTGACCGGATTACACCTCCGCCAATAACCGGTATTTTAACCTTCTGCTTTACTTGTGCTGCCAGATATGCCCGCCAGCCTTCCTCATAGGAAGAAGGTTCAATACTGGTCAATCCTGACTGATAGGTCCCGCAGGAGCAATGAATTACATCAGCTCCTGCTTTTTCCAGTTCAATTGCTATTAGTATGCTTTCCGCCGGTATAAGTCCGCCGGGTATAAAATCATCGATATTTAGTCTTATTGATAATGCAAGCTCGGGAACTTCATCTTTAATACCTTTAACAATATTTTGCAGGAATTTCATTCGTTTATCTAAAGAACCGCCATACTCGTCATTTCTAATATTACTGTATGCTGATAAAAATTGGTTAATAAGATAACCATGGGCAGCATGAATCTCTACGCCATCAAAACCAGCTATATGGGCATAACGAGCTGCCATTATGAACTTCTTTTCTAACATCTTGATTTCATCTGAATTAAGCGCCCGCGGAATTTCTTTAATAGTCGGACATGCCAGAGCAGAAGGTGCAACCGGTTGAACACCGGTTATGAAGGAAGATGTTTGTCTTCCTGTATGGAGGAGTTGAATAAAAGCCCGGCAGGTATGAGCCTTAATTGCTCCTGATAAGCGTTCCAGACCATATAAATAACGCGGATGATCAATACTTAATTCACCACAGGCATCTCGTCCGGCCGGATCATCTACACAAGCAGCTTCAACTATAATAAGGCCTGCCCCGCCTCTGGCTCTGGCTTCATAATAATCAATAAGCCGATCACTCACTTCACCATTAATATTGCCCAAACCAACAAACATAGGGGCCATTATTATGCGGTTTTTTATCATTAGTTTTCCGATGGCGGCTTGTTCAAATAATTCTGCATATTCTTGCATATGTACACCACCTTATGATTAGACTAATTCTTAAACCTGGCGGCAATTGTATGCCCTAGCATTTCACCCTGTAATAAAGCATTCTTGAATCCCTTTACTTCGAAGGCATCGCCAATCAGAAACACATTTTGATGCTGCCCCTGAGCATGGAAATACAAATCATTATCAGGCTTAAAACCAACCGCCAAAACCAGGTAATCTGCCATTATTGTTTCATGACCGCCATTCTTGTCGGCAATTTGGATTTTGCCATTATTAACCTCAATTAATTTGCACGAGGTTCTCTTTTGAACTTTGCCCTTGTCC
>JAQUBU010000230.1 GCA_028686565.1 Syntrophomonadaceae bacterium | reverse complement strand
AACTTCTATCCATACTGGGAGATTGGGTGGAGAGGAGGATGGCTACCGAATGATTGCGGTAAAGAATATTCACAAGTCAATTGGACATTTGGAAGTATTAAAAGGAGTCGATTGTTATGTTGCACCCAGTGAGGTGGTTTGTGTAATCGGTCCCAGCGGTTCAGGCAAAAGCACTTTTTTAAGATGTATAAACCAGTTGGAACCTGTGAACAATGGACATATATTTATTGACGGAGAAGAGCTTACCCATTCCAAAACTGACATTAATAAGATTAGGCAGCAAGTAGGCATGGTATTTCAGTTATTTAACCTGTTTCCGCATAAAACCACCCTCGAAAATATAACTATGGCACCTATAAAGGTTAAAGGTATGGATAAAAATGAAGCACATCATCTGGCCATGGATTTACTGAAAAAGGTTGGACTAATCGATAAGGCGGATGTATATCCAGCCCAGCTTTCAGGGGGACAAAAACAGAGGGTAGCTATAGCCCGCGCCCTTGCCATGCAGCCCAAAGTCATGCTTTTCGATGAACCGACATCTGCTTTGGACCCGGAAATGGTGGGGGAGGTCCTGGCTGTAATGAAAGACCTGGCTTATGAAGGAATGACTATGATAGTAGTAACCCATGAAATGGGTTTTGCCCGGGAAGTAGGGGATAGGGTTATGTTCATGGATGAAGGACTCATAGTTGAAGAGGGTCCCCCGGGAAATATTTTTGACAACCCGAGAAATCCCAGAACCCAGGCTTTTTTAAGCAAAGTATTGTAGAAGTGTTGGTACAGCTATGAAAAAAGACCCGAATGCGATAATACTTGATAAATTGCGGGATGAGTACCCGGATGCCGGAACTATGCTTAACTTTTCTTCCTTATTCGAATTGCTGATAGCTGTGGTGCTGTCAGCACAGAGTACCGATGAACAGGTTAACCGGGCCACAGCCCGATTGTTTAAACAGTTCAACACCGCCGATAAGTTAGCGGCTCTCGAACTGACTGAATTAGAAGACATGATAAAAGGAGTGGGCATTTTTCGAAATAAAGCTAAGCATATCAAGCAGTTGGCATCTATAATTCAGGACAAGTACCAGGGAGAAGTGCCGGCAGATTTTGACAAACTGCTGGAATTGCCGGGAGTAGGACGTAAAACTGCTAATGTGATTATGGCCGTAGGTTTTAAACAGCCTGGTCTGGGGGTCGATACCCATGTGCAGCGAGTAGCTAACCGCCTGGGACTGGTGCAGACCAAAACACCGGAGCAAACTGAATATAGCCTTAAACAGCTGATACCAAAAAAACATTGGAGTGAAGCACACCACTTGTTAATTTTCCATGGGCGCAGGATATGTAAGGCCCGCAAACCTGATTGTCATAACTGTGTGCTTCAAAAGCAATGCGCCAGGAACTTTGCCAAGTAAGATCAAGTGCTTACAATTCGAGCAAAGAGTTGTCTTACCATGGTTGATATGCTACAATTAATAAAATTTTCAGGCAACCAGGGGAATTGCATAGACCTGTATACCTTTCGCCCCTTGGGATGAGAGGTATTTTATTTAAGCATCGAATACGGAGCAGTTACTTTTGCACCGCTGCAACGAGGCGGGGGATTGGAACCCGCCCGCCTGTATACAGGAATCTGAACGTTAGCGGGGGATATCTTTTCGCTCCGTTATAACAATAATAAATAGATAAGGTGGTAAATTAAAGATGGCCAAAGGCAAATATGATGGAACTTTGAATCTTCCCCAAACTGATTTTCCCATGCGCGCCAATCTCCCGGCGCGAGAACCCGAAATACTAGCATTTTGGGATAAAATTGATATATATGAAAAAGTACAGCAAAAAAATAGTGGTTTACCGAAATATATATTGCACGATGGGCCTCCTTACGCCAACGGTAATATTCACCTGGGACACACACTGAACAAAGTTTTGAAAGACATTATTGTCAAACATCGTTCCATGACCGGATTTGATTCTCCTTATGTCCCGGGTTGGGATACCCACGGTTTGCCGATCGAACAGCAAGCAATCAAGAGTCTGGGTATTGACCGTCATAAGACCGATGTGCTTGAATTCAGGAAACATTGTCAGAAATATGCCCTTAAGTATGTGGACATTCAAAGAGAACAATTTAAACGTCTGGGGGTAAGGGGGGATTGGAACAATCCCTATATCACCCTTAATCCTAAATTTGAGTCGATACAGATTAAAGTATTTGGCGAAATGGCCAAGAAAGGTTTTATCTATAAAGGATTAAAGCCGGTGTACTGGTGTGCCGATTGTGAAACCGCTCTGGCTGAGGCTGAAGTTGAATATAGTGACAAAACATCACCATCCATCTATGTGAAGTTTCCAATTAAGGATGGTAAAGGGGTAGTTCCGCAAGATGCTTTTGTTATTATCTGGACCACTACACCATGGACTTTACCTGCCAATACGGGTATATCGCTGCATCCCGAATTTGATTATGTATTACTGGAAGTAAAAGGCGAGAAGTACGTAATAGCGAAAGGGTTGATAGACTCGGTTGCTGCTGAACTGAGTTGGGAAAATTATAAGATTCTTGACGAGTTCAAAGGCAAAAGCCTGGAACGCGCCGTATGCAGCCATCCTTTCTTCAACCGTGAATCGCTCGTTATTTTGGGTGAGCATGTAACCCTGGAAGCTGGTACCGGATGTGTACATACAGCACCGGGTCATGGCGAAGATGACTTCTATGTAGGTAAGGTATATGATTTGGCGGTAATATCTCCAGTTGATGATCAGGGAAAATTCACTGCTGAAGCTGAAAAGTTCGAAGGCTTGTTTGTGCACGATGCCAATAAGGATATTATTGCCGAACTGCAAGAGCGCCAGATGCTTTTAAAGGCCAGCAATGTTGATCATCAATATCCTTATTGCTGGAGATGCAAACACCCTATTATTTACAGAGCGACCGAGCAATGGTTTGCCTCTATTGACGGCTTCAGACAGCAGGCCCTGGATGCTATAGATCAGGTGAAATGGATTCCCTCCTGGGGCAGGGAACGTATATTTAATATGGTAAGAGACCGCGGCGACTGGTGTATTTCCCGGCAGCGCACCTGGGGAGTTCCCATCCCCATCTTCTATTGCGAAGGATGCGGAGAGCCATTGATTACGGATGAAACAATTGAACAAATTAGCGCCCTGTTTGCCGAGCATGGTTCAGATGTCTGGTTTGCCCGGGATGCTTCCGAACTGCTGCCCCCCGGCTTTAAATGCCAGTATTGTGAAGGTGAAGTCTTCCGCAAAGAAAGCGATATTATGGATGTTTGGTTTGATTCCGGCTCCAGCCATATGGCCGTTCTGGAAACACGCCCTGATTTACGCTGGCCCTCAGATATGTACCTGGAGGGCAGTGACCAGCATCGCGGGTGGTTTAACTCCTCACTCTCTACAGCAGTGGCAGTAAAAGGGACCGCACCCTACCGGGAGGTTCTAACCCATGGTTTTGTAGTTGATGAACAGGGGCGCAAGATGTCGAAATCACTGGGCAATGTAGTTGATCCCCTTAAAATGACCAAAGAAATGGGTGCCGATATTTTGCGACTTTGGGTTTCGTCTGCAGATTATCGCAATGATGTATCCGTATCCAACAATATTATAAAACAAAGTGCGGAAGCTTATCGCAAGATACGCAATACCTGCCGCTTTATACTGGGCAACCTGTATGACTTTAATCCGGAAACTGACCGGGTAGAATATGAAAAGCTCACTGAGCTTGACAAATGGGCATTGCTTAAGCTGGATAAACTGATAAGAAGGGTCAGCAAAGCCTATGAACAATATGAATTCCATGTGGTTTTTCATGCCATCCATAACTTCTGTACGATTGACCTGAGTAATATTTACTTTGATATATTGAAAGACAAATTGTATTGTTCGCAAAGTAATGATCGGGATAGAAAGGCTGCTCAGACCGTATTATATGAACTGATTAACTCCCTGGTGGTCATGCTTACCCCGATACTAGCCTTTACCACCGAGGAAATTTGGGGTTATCTCAAAGATGAAGGCAGAGCAGAAAGCGTGCAGTTAGCTGTTTGGCCTCAGGCCCATGAACTCTATGTAAATATCGAGATTGAAGCCAGGATGGGCAGGATTCTGGATCTCAGAGAAGTTGTAACCAAGGCTCTGGAAGAAGCCCGCAATCGTAAAGTAATAGGGCATTCTCTGGGAGCTTCGATAACTATATTTGCCAATGAAGAATGGCTTGCTCTTTTACAGGCGACC
>JAQUBU010000229.1 GCA_028686565.1 Syntrophomonadaceae bacterium | reverse complement strand
CATGAAACAGATACCTGATTTACAGCAAATTAGAATAAGAAACCGGAAACCTGTTTTAGAGGATGTCCCTTTAACTTTTGGCAATATCGATAAAAATGCACTGGAAGAAGGAGTCAGACTAAAAGAAGAAAGCGAAGGCCAGCTCATAGTACTGAGTGCAGGCAGCGAGGAATTGGAAGACACAGTTAAAGAAGCGCTCGCAGCCGGAGCTGATGAAGCCTGCTTGATTACCACCGGCCTGGAACTCGATAGTTCAGGCAGTGCCTGCCTTTTAGCAGAAGCGATAAAACAAATGGGCAATGTCGATCTAATACTGTTTGGCGAGGGCAGCGGCGATAACTATTCATCCCAGGTAGGGTCAAGAGTTGCAGAATTATTGGATTTGCCTGCAGTTGGCTATGCCAGCCAGCTGAATGTGAATGGGGATACCGTTATTATAACCCGCTCGCTGGAAGATTGTGATGAGGAACTGGAAGTAAAACTGCCAGTGGTAGTTAGTGTAATGGCTGGCCTGAATGAACCGCGTCTCCCCTCGGTCACCCAAATTCTTAAAGCTGGGAAAAAACCCAAGGAAATAGTGGAAGCTGATGATATGGATATAGAATGTCCGGAGAGCAAGATAGAAACATTGGAGAATCTGGCCCCTGAGATGCAGCGCAAACAAATAGTGCTGAAAAACAGCATTGAACTGGTCAATGCCTTAAGCAACGAAGGACTTATAGGGAGGGAATAGCAATGGCTGGAATATTGATATACAGTGAAAAAAGCAATTTAACTCTGGAATTATTGACTGCTGCCCAGCAAATCGCTGCTCAGGAAAAGAAAGATATCAAAGCACTGACAATTAACGATCCTGACCAGACTCAGCAAATAGTCAAAAGGGGGATTGACTGCTATCAAGTTGAAAACAGTGAATTAAATATGATTGATTCAGCAGCTGCAGCCAGTGCGTTGTGCGAGGCAGCAAAAAAAATAGATGTCGATACCATTTTGTTGTCTTCAGACCGCCGGGGCAAGGAAGTTGCGGGAAGATTGGCGCAGGCACTTAATGCCGGGTGTCTTACTGATGTGAAAGGATTTACAGTACTGGATGGCCGGACCGCTTGCATAAGGAATGCTTTAGGCGGAGCCACTATTGCTGCTCAAGCCATAAAGAGTGCCTATAGAAAAATAGCTGTATCCCCAAGGGCTTTTGTGCAGACAGGTGAAATGAGCAAAGGCAGTCTGGTGAAATTGGAACTTGAAGCCAGGAAATCGAGGATAAAGCTTATAGCCAGCCATAGCAAATCAGGAGAAACAGTAGATATTGAAGCAGCGCAAACTCTTGTGGTAGTAGGACAGGGTTTGGAAGACCGGGAAGATCTGCCGAAGGCAGAAAAGCTTGCTCAGGTATTGGGAGGAGAAATAGCTTGTTCCAAACCGGTGGCAACGGACAAAAAATGGTTTGCTGAAGAACGGATAATAGGGTTGTCAGGAAAGATATGCAAGCCGGAACTGGCAATAATCTTAGGAGTATCGGGCCAGGTCCAGTTTACGGTAGGCATACGGGATGCCAAAACCATCGTATCGATAAACAGTGATGATAATGCTGGCATGAATCAAATGGCTGATTATGTATTGGTGGGCGATATTAAGGAAGTGCTGCCCGAGTTATTAGCTGCTTTGGAATAGACCTGAATTTGGCTGGGAATTTAACTGGGCATAAAAATAATTAGAAAGTTTTAGAATCTAATTAAAGATGCTAGTGAACCAAGAAGAAACTGCCCGTTTACCATAAATTAACTCCAACTTTATAGCTTTGAATGACGATATAGTTAACAGACATTGAGCCGCTTAACAGGTGAATCTTGGTTTTGCTAGTAACACGTAATAACAGTGCTTGACAGTAATCCAATAATACCGTTAAATAGAAAGGTAATAATTATAATTATTGTAATGCTAACTAAGGAGTTTATAAATGTTAGATTTTACTACTTTCTGGTGTTTTCGCCTAAATGCCCTCTCGCGTAAGATTAGCCGCATGTATAACAGCAGATGCTTGGAATATGGGATAACAGCAGCCCAGACCTTTGTTATATTCGATGTTATGGAACATGAAGGCACAAGTGTGAAAGACATTGCCACCCGTATCCAGCTGGACAGTCCGGGCGTAACTGGTTTGATCGACAGGCTGGTTAAAGAAGCCTTGCTGGAACGAAAAGAAGATCCGGAAGACCGCCGGAGTTTGAGGATCAGCCTTACTCCGAAAGCTCGTGAACTGGCAGACAGCAAACTGGTTCCCATGGCACTTGAGTTTAACAAATACATCAGAAGTATAGTACAACCTGAGGTAGCCAAAATATTCCAGAACTCGCTTGATCTATTCGATCAACAATTGAGCAAGAATGGCGATTAGATTAAAGCAATTTTAAGCTGCCGCCAAGCTATGCTCAGTATGTACCGGACCACCCGGCCAAGTTAATGATGGTAGTTGGACAACCTTGATTTTAAATAATGCAGGGTTGTTTTTTTATCTGGAGGATAAAATTCAAGTCTCATCGCGAGCTATCTTATATGTCATTGCGAGTGCAGCGAAGCAATCCATTCATCGCCAAGTCATTTTAGATTGCTTCTCTACCGCTCGCAATTATCACGGGTAATAACCAGCCACGATAAACGAAAAGCGCAGACCGTATTTCATTTACGTAATCAATTACGGGGGAAGATTGCCGCGTCGCTGAGCTCCTCGCAATGACAAGCACACTTGTTTCATAGCACAAAGGAGCAGCGTTGCCTCAGCAATGACAATTTAGTTGTGTCGCAATGTCAACTACGAAAGTTGAGTTATATAAACGAATTTTTCAGGGTTGGGATTATGGAGCTTATCGATATCTTGTGATATTATTAATTCATTAGAAAACTAATAAATAAACAATTACTATGCATAGTTTTTAAGAATTATTAAAGAATTTTAAGGGGGTTGGAAAAGGTGGAATTTAACCTGACTAAAGAGCAATCATTAATTCAACAGATGGCTCGGGAATTTGCAGAGAAAAGCATAGCTCCGGTAGCCAAGCAAATTGACGAGGAAAGTAAAATACCGCAGGATATCCTGGATGGAATGGCTGAACTGGAACTGTTCGGCGTACCTTTCCCTGAAGAATATGGCGGAGCCGATGGAGGCTATGACGGCTATGTTTTGGTTATGGAACAAATTGCCAAGGTTTCCGGAGGCATAGCTATGACATTAGCAGCACATACTCTGGGATTAGGTGCCATATTAGGTTTTGGTACCGAAGAACAGAAGAAAAAATACATGATACCAGGATGTAAAGGCAAACATATAATTTCTTTTGCATTTACCGAGCCGGGAACCGGTTCCGACCCTAAACAACTAACCAGCACAGCCACCCGCGATGGCGACTGTTATATTTTGAATGGTACTAAACGCTTCATATCCAATGCCAATTTCCCTGGTGCCATGGTGGTATTTGCCCGCGAAACGGAAAGTGGAGAAGTTACCGCATTTATATTGGATAAATGGGCTGAGGGTTATTCAATATCCGAGCCTTGGGAGAAAATTGGTATGCATGGCGGACAGTTGCTGGATGTGTATATTAAAGATGTGAAGGTGCCGGCCGAAAACATGCTCGGTAAGATAGGGCAAGGTTTTCCGGTGTTATTACTGGGGATTGCTCTCGGTAAAATAGGAACCAGTACCGCAGCATTAGGTGGAACCCTGGGGGCGTATGAGGAAGCAGTGAAGTATGCCAAGGAGAAAACCCATCGCGGCCAACCCATTGCCAAATTCCAGGCCATTCAGCTGAAAATAGCCGACCTGGCAATAAAATACGAGACGGCTCGCTGGCTATGTTATCGCTTGGGATGTTTAGCCAACAATATTAAAGATACAGCCGCTTTTGCCGCAGAGGCTGCTCTGGTCAAGGCTTACTGCGGAGACAATGTGGTAGATGCAGCGCGCATAGCCGTTGATGTTCATGGTTCATATGGACTTATGAAGGATTATACAATTGAGAGAATTTATCGGGATGCTATTATTGGGCCGGAAATTGAGGGTGTGGCTGATATGCAGAAATTAATAGTAGCCGGATCGATCCTCAAAGGTTAAATTAATAGAAATAAATATCGGGAAGGGCTGAACGAAAAACAGAACAACTTGTTAAACTGGCAACCCTTTACCGGTTAGTTAATAGGAGGAACAGCTATGGGGAAGTTTGATGTCTTTGTAGTAGGAGCAGGTTTATCAGGCCTTGCCGCTGCTTATACCCTGGCTCAGG
>JAQUBU010000228.1 GCA_028686565.1 Syntrophomonadaceae bacterium | reverse complement strand
TAAAAACCGTGTAGCTGCTCGGGTCGGTCTCCACCGGAGCCCTATCCTTCTATACGGTAAAAGTCAATTATAGTATTACCAAGAACTTGTTAGATTATTCCATTTACACGGTTCCTGTTACACTCCCATTTAATTCAGTCTACGGACATATTAGGAGCAGATTTAGGGATTTTGCTTTCGCAGGGTACCTTGGTTTGACATTTGCCGCAGCCATACCTGGGCTCGAAATTCTCCGCTGTTCTATCCAAAAAGGCTGAACATAGCTCATGGTTTTTACCCTTCTCGATGGATATGGCATTTACGGGACAGTTTCTTGCGCATATTCCGCACATTGTACAGTATTCATCAAACCTTTCATACTCCCTTGGATCAGGGGGGATGCACAGGTTGGTCAGCAAGCTTCCGAAGCGGCCGGCTATACCCTTTGAAGTTATAAGTCCTTTGGAAAGCCCGAAAGTCCCCAAGCCGCAGACAAAGGCAACATGCCTTTCCGACCAGTTGCTGCTGAAAGATGCTTTTAAATCCGAGGAATTGTTGGCTCTCCCGGTGTTGGCCCAGAACCTCCGATCCAATGACGGTGCCAGACTATTATAACCGGCACTTTTTAATGCAGCTTGTAAATGCAAGCACAGTTTATTTATAAAGCTTTGTCCTTCGATACGTCCATGCAGCCATTCAGCAGAAGGCCAGTAAACAACCTTGCGGCTTGCCTTTTTTACCGCTTCACTGAACGGCAAAAAGAAGGAGATAACTGTCTTGGCTTCCGGCAGCCATTCATGGGGGAGCATGAAGTGCTGCCCGATTATTGAAGGAGTTTTGAAGTAAGTAAAAAGTGCATCATCGGCCAGGGCAATCCCCATAATTGGTTTCTCAAATATTTTCATCCCCACTACTTGCTCGGATATGGCAATCGGCCTGCCTATATAATTATCCTCCGAGTTTTCAACAAAGGCTTCCACAATATCTATCAAGTCTTGCTTGTTCATTCAGGACCCTCCTTGTTTAAGTTGCAAATTAACCCAAACTCCAAAGTTTGCCTGGGCAAATGTTCTAATTTAGACAATATACTATGTATACGTATTTGTATAATTGATAGTTGTGATCGATATGATTATAAATTACAATGGATACGGACGGAGGGAATGGCGTATGGAGATAAAACACCTGAAAACCTTTGCAATGATTGCTAAAACCGGTAGCTTCAGCCATGCTGCCATAGCGTTGGGCTATGCGCAGCCTACCGTATCCACTCATGTTCTTCTCTTGGAAAGGGAATTGAAGACCCATTTGTTTGAAAGACTAGGGCACAGGATAACCCTGACCCGGCAAGGCGAAAAGCTTCTTTCCTATGCTGAAAACATCTTAAAATTGTCTGCTGAAGCAATTGCAAATGTTGCTGCCATAGGTAATGATGGAAACATTAGCGGAAAAATTTCAATTGGCGCGAATGAGAGTTTCAGCATGGTTCGTCTGCCGTTGATTATGAAGCAGTTCATGGAAAAGCATCCCCAGGTGGAGATAAGTTTGAAGTTTGGTACGGTAAAGGGCATTTATGAACAACTGCTAAACAATGTGGTAGATATTGCTTTCTTTTTAACCCGCGAGGTGCGTTATTCGGATTTGATTATTGAGACCCTGTTGCCAGAGCCGGCGGTTGTAGTGCTTGCCCCGGATCACCCCTTCAACTCGCTTGCCACAGCCAATATCAGGATTTTTCAGGACCAGAATCTGGTTGTAACCCAGGAAAACTGTACCTACCGGGCGATGATTAATGATCTTTTAAAAGAAGCTGATATCCGTCCCCGGTCGATTATTGAGATAAACAACATTAATGCGATCAAACAGCTGGTAATGAACGGAATGGGTATAACAATCCTGCCCCGGGTGTCGGTGGAGTATGAGGTTTCTCAGAACCTGCTGCTCGAATTACCGTGGGATCAAACCCCCCTCCCGGTTTTTACCCAGATTGCCTATCATAAGAATAAATGGCTCACACCGGCCATCTTGAGTTTCATTGAAGAAAGCAGGCAGTGTATTGGGTCAAAACAGGAATAGCTAGCGTTATATAGCGAAAGAAGCATAAATAATACCGGGTTGAATAAGAGGAGCAAGTACAGACATGTTTGAGGTTAAGCAGCATGAACTTAATTTCTCCCAGCGGGTTGGACGCCGAGGGAACATAAGGTGGCCATTATTCAAGAGCCATATCCGGAACTGGTTATTGGCCGCCAAGTCGGACAGGTCACAAAAAACATCCATTTCAAGTTTTCGTTTTTATAATCCTCAAGGAAATGCCTTAAAATGGCAAAACCTACATCTGATTTAATTCACCGAGGAAAAGGGGACGGTTATCGTGTTCCGATTGTCCCCTTCAAAAACCGTCCCCTTTTCATCTTTTGGTAACCGGCATCATTTTCGCTTCACCCTCCAGCACAATTTCACCCCGCTGGTTAGTGCAATAAGTGTGCAGCCACACGCGGTTTTTGGATTCAGCTTTTTTGGTCACCTCAACGGTCGCAGTGATCGTATCGCCAATATAAACCGGTTTTTTAAAATCGCATTCCAAGCCTACAGTAATGCTGCCTGGTCCTGGTAGTTGTGTACCCAGTACATTGGAAATGAATCCGATCGATAATATACCATGGGCTATTGTCTTGCCGAACGAAGTTTCACTAGCAAATTCCGTGTTAATATGAGCCGGATTAAAGTCACCGGTGACACCTGCGAACGAATAGACATCATATCCAGTTACAGTTTTAGTAAAATCGGCTGAATCACCAACATTAATCTCCTCAATAGTTTTACCTAGCACGATTCTCAACTCCCCATTATAAGATTCAGTATACGTGAATAACATTCTGTAGCATAAATAATTTTAATTATATGACGTGATGAAACGGCAGGTCTTAGCTAGGCTTCCTTCTAACGGGCATCATTATTGCCTCGCCGTCGACTACTATTTCATCTCTTTGATTAGTGCAATAGGTATGCAGCCATACCCGGTTTTTGGTTTCATCCTTTTTGGTTACCTCAACGGTTGCGGTTATTGTATCACCAATAAAAACGGGTTTCCTAAAATCACATACCTGACGAATGTAAATGCTTCCTGGCCCTGGGAGTTGGGTCCCCAATACATTTGAGATAAATCCGATAGATAATATACCATGAGCGATTATTTTGCCGAAAGAAGTCTCACTCGCATATACTGTGTTTATATGAGCCGGGTTGAAGTCACCAGTGATCCCGGCAAAGGAATAGACGTCATATTCAGTCACACTTTTATTGAATGAAGCTGAATCACCCACATTGATTTCCTGAACAGTTTTGCCGAGCATGATCTTTCTCCTTTCATTATCCTGTCTTTTATAATAAATATCGATAAATACAAGATTTTGTTCTTTCTTAAAGTATATCGCTTTTTAATACGAAAACGCTATAATAATTATCTGCAGGGCAGTCAAGGGGACGGTTGGACGGTTCTCCTGACACCTTTTGAAATGAGATAAGATTTTATTAACTCAACTTTCTGACCAAAAGAACAGGCTGAAAAGCCCGAAAAAGCAATAAAATAAACTGTTTAAAATTCCATATTGACGAACATCGCGAGCTATCTTATATGTCATTGCTATGAAACCAGGTACCTGTCATTGCGAGCGCAGCGCGGCAATCTTCCCCGGTTAAATGAAAAATGCACTGACACGCTTTTCATATAAGTAATCAATTACGAGGGAAGATTGCCACGTCGCTGCGCTCCTCGCAATTAGTCATGCAGCAAAGCTGCACCACGATAAACGAAAGCGTCAGAGCATTTTCATTTATTGACAATGACCGGGGAAGATTGCCGCGCTGCGCTCGCAATGACAGGTACGGTAGTTCATAGCAATGACAGGTACGCGATTTTCTAAGCATTGACAAGTACGGTAGTTCATAGCAATGACAAGTACCTGGTTTCATAGCAATGATAAGTACCAGTAGTTATGTTGCAAAATATATCAACTACGAAACTATTACAGTTGCGATATTTAGCTCTGACTCCAGTTATGTCGCATAATATGTCAACTACGAAAGTTGAGTTATTAATATTAAAGGATTCATTGGTCAGGGAAAAGTTTGGAAGATTTGATAACAAACATAGACACCCGTACAGAACTCATAGCATATCTACAGATAAATACCAGGTTATCCGTTAGGGAAGTAGCTGGTTTGCTGGGGATTAATAGAGGGAAGTGAAGTAGAACAATAATCAGGGAGAGGTGTCAGAGGAGATGTCAAGAGAA
>JAQUBU010000227.1 GCA_028686565.1 Syntrophomonadaceae bacterium | reverse complement strand
GTGGCACCAACCACGGCAGTTCCGATTAGAACCGGCTTGGCAGTTGCTTTAAAGGTATTGCCAGCACCGTCATTGGCTTCAAGATAGTATTTAGCTTTTTCAAAATCCGGTTTAAACCCGAAATCTTTTTGAATTTGCTTGTCTATACCTTTGACTTCCTCAATCAAGGAAAGCTCATAAATGGACTGGGCATTATCAGTAACCGGACCATAACTGTCAACAGCAATGGTTACCGGACCCATGCCAAGCATTCCAAAAGCTACCAGACCGAAAGCAAATACTGAAGGATATATCATTATATCACCCAGTCCGTAGCCGCTGGCTACATAAGCACCAAACATAATAGCCGCAAATACCATGCCTATCCAAAAAGCACTGAAATTACCGGCTACCAAACCTGATAATATGTTCAGAGAAGCGCCGCCTTCGCGGGAAGCTTTTACAACCTCTGCTACATGCAGTGACTTGGGACTGGTAAATATTTTGGTAAACTCAGGAATAAGGGCTGCTGCCAAAGTACCAAAACTAATTATAAGCGCTAGTACAAACCAGAGACTGGTCAACTCAGTTTGTATTGCTGATCCCGGTCCCAATATATAGTAGCTGACAGCGAAAGTTACCACAATAGATATGATGGAAGTAATCCATACCAAACTGGTAAGGGGCTGTTCAAAATCGAAATCATCCAAGTTACCATATTTGGCTTGACTGAAAACTCTATTAACATAGAAGGATCCGATGGATGTGATAACCATTAATACACGAATGACAAATATCCAGGTAAGAAGAGTTGTTTGCAGGGCAGGTGCCACGGCGAGCACAATAAAAGTTACCAGTGCAACACCGGTTACACCGTAGGTTTCAAAACCATCTGCAGTAGGACCAACACTGTCACCTGCATTATCTCCACAACAGTCGGCAATAACACCGGGGTTGCGCGGATCGTCTTCTTTTATTCCAAAAACGATTTTCATGAGGTCAGCGCCGATATCAGCGATCTTGGTAAATATACCGCCGGCAATACGCAATGCACTCGCTCCGAGTGATTCACCAACTGCAAAGCCGATGAAGCTGGCTCCGGACAGTTCGCGAGGTACAAAGAGCAGAATAATCAACATCATTATCAATTCAACACATACCAGCAAAACACCTATGCTCATTCCAGCATCAAGAGCAATGTTTAGAAGTTTTAGAGGTTTTCTTTCCAGTGAGGTAAAGGCGGTTCTGCTGTTGGCCAGGGTATTCATCCTGATGCCGTACCAGGCTACACTGTAAGAGCCCAATATACCTATAACGGTCCACATTAATATAAACAGAACAGAACCGATAGGCATTTTCTGCAGGTATCCGAAATAGAAAGCTATACATAGTCCAATAAAGGCGAATAGTATAGCTATAAATTTACCTTGTTGAATAAGGTAGGTTTTACAGGTCTCATAAATGGTTTCGGCGACATCGAGCATGGATTGGTGGGCGGTCAGTTTTTTGACTTTGATAAACTGGTAAAAGCCGAACAACATGCCCAAAAAACATACAAAAATGCCACCCATAAGTAAATTATTCTGATCGGGGCTTAAATTCGGTATTGCCAGATTAGCCTCACTGGCAACTGCCATAGCTGGCGAAAGCATGACTAAAGCTAAGGTAAATAAACCACCTAATGCAGTCTTAACCAAGCCAGACCTCTTGTTTACCAGATAACTGGCAAACAAAACTGCCAAAACCCCTAAAACGGGAATCAATAGAGAAATACTCACTAAGTCTCATCCTTCCTTGCTGCGCATTCTATTTAAACCAGGTACATACTATTTAATATGTAAATAGCTTTTGCTGCCCATTCTTACTCTATTCATTACCCCCTCCTTCGACACAAAAAATTAAGAGATTTTGTCTATTATAACAAAAACTCAATAATACTGGGTATTTAGCAATCTAAATGTTCCATATAACAGAGGATATAATAATATTGGAACATTCAATTGGTTTAGTGTGATAGAGTCATATTAGTCTTTTTCAGGAAAAAAGCAAAGTCTTAAAACTAAACAATCTTGGGCACAATTAATTATCAGCTGCATATTTCAAGGAACTCTATTTATTATTGGATATATGCTTAAAATATCGCTATTATCCTTGACTTGACGGCTACCTTATGTAAAACTAAAATGGCCGTAGGATTTACATTATGTATTACCTTCAACTGACATATATATAATGATGCGAAAAGATGTTCCCGTCCGTTGCAGCGGTGTGTTAAACTGCTCCGCAGTTTCTTCCGATGCTTAAAACATATAAAATGAACCTGAGCCGGAGTTAATCTCCGGCTTTTGTACATAGATAATAATATAACTTATAGTATATTATCTCCTTTTTGCTGATCGGAAATACTTAGAAAGATGCTGATTATTACTAAACTGGAACCCAGAAGCTGAATGGGTGTTAAAACTTCGCCCAATATTAAAAAGGCCAGCAATAGAGTTATAACCGGTTCCATGGTACTTATCAAGGAAGCCCGGGAAGCCCCGATCTTTTTTATACCTTTCAAGAAAAATGATACAGCCAGCACAGTATTAAACAGACTCATTATAAAAACTATCAATAATTGCTGCCAACTCAGTGAGTATATTGAGATACTGGAGGGAGAGATAATTGGTATTAGTATTATGCCAATTAATGAAAAAGTTGCAGTTAATGATAGGGGTGATATTTGGGTTACATTTTTCTGGCCTGCCAGGGTATAGAGTGCATAAATAATACATGCCGAGATTGCCAGCAATAAACCTGTCAAGGAGATGTTCAGGTTTGAATTCCCAGCATCAGAAACCAGGAATATCCCCACGATTGCCAGGAAAAGCCCCAGTATAAGACGAAGATCGCATTTTTCCTTATATAGGAAGAGTGCCAGGATGGCCACCAGAACAGGGTGACTGAAGAAAATAACTGTGGCCAAAGATGCGGAAAGATAATGCAATGCATAGAAATAGACCAATCCTGCTGAAATTAGCAAAAAACCTTGAATTATAGCCAGGAAAGAACTGCTTAACAAGGTTTCTCTCCGCATCAATTTTAGATAGATAGTCAGGATCACAAAGGCAAAGCCATATCTTAAGAATAAGGCTGTACTGGGGTCGAGTCCAGCCTGAAATGCCAATTTGGCCAAGATTGGCAAAGAAGCATAAAGGAAAGCTGATAAAGTAATATATATTGCCCCGATGATCCGGTCAGATAGATTGTTAAACATCATTAACTCCAAACATTGCATACTAGACACCAGTATAAGTATAGTTTAGAGGATTTATAAGTCAATATTTTCTAGAATGTAGATTTTTGCCGCAAATATATGGATCAATTAATTGCAGCGTCAGTTCATCCATGGATGCTCATTTCGAATGAAAGCCTGCCCCGCCAAAGGCAAACAAAACGGGATGTCCCCGGTCATTACACATAACCAATCTAGTACTCTGTAAAATCTAAAACTTTAATTCCCACCGGCTAAATTTTCGCAGGTCTTCGTTGTCGTCAATCGCAATACGTCCAGTATTACTCACTCCTCCGCCTCCCCCTGCGAAAAATTTTCTCGGAGGATAAAATAAACTTTAAGACTTTACAAAGTACTAGATGTATTATTTCTATATTAGGTGCAATAGTGGGAATTTTTCGAAAGTTGATTTATGCAGGGAAGCGGTCAAATAGTAGCGAATTATTATAGAATATAATTAGAATGTTAGGGGGGATTTGGATGCAGTTTAAGCGAATTGATAATTTTCGCTTTACTGATCGTAACAAAGCTGGAGGAGATGCTGTTTTTGACTGTGAGGGGGTAGAGCGCAAGGCGGAATTTGTCTTCTATTTGCAAGGTATTTATTGCTTGAGCATAAAATTAGGGCGGCATGATAAGGCTATGGTTACCAGCGAACTTGAGGAATATATCCGAAAGAATATGACAGAATTAAAAAAAATGGTCAACCCGGATGTGGAGCGGATCAGAAAAGAAAGACGGGCAATTCTTTATGGAGAAAGTGAAGGGGAATAATACCTGTTGCAAAAAGCTCTCATTCATGTTATTTTTTATTTTGTGTAATTTTTAATGAAAATATATCCTGCTTTCTTAAAAGGTTTTTTGCTGGTTGTTCACATATAATCCATGCAATTAGAGTACAATTTGGTATGGACAATTGGATTCGTATAGGTTATTGTAGTAGCCATAAATGGCTTGGATATCACACATAAGGGCATAGGCTAAATATACACGGAGGTGATGCTAATGAAGAAGCGATGGGGAAAAGGAGAACCAGTTAAT
>JAQUBU010000226.1 GCA_028686565.1 Syntrophomonadaceae bacterium | reverse complement strand
CCCATGTCTGCCCGGCTCAAACCTGCTATTTGTCCATTATCATTGACACCGATGAATATCCGGCCCCCGCCGGAATTGCTGAAGGCCACCATCTCAGCAGCCAATCCGGAGGCATTCGTTATATTAGCTTTAAACTGATGTTTGCCATCTTCGCCTCGAGCAATTATTTCCAGAAGTTCTGTGGCTTCCATATCTGATATATCTCCCTTCTCCTGGTAAATGCCTCACGTCCGCCCTCCATAATACCAATTATCCCCTCTTGGAGTTCAGGACAATCAATACTGCCCGCCGTAATGTCAATGTTCTCATCTGAATATTGACATGCTATAATTTGCTCCGCGTCACCCAGTACAGGGAAATTTGCATTATGTGTTGCAAATATGAACTGCGTATTCTGCTTCATTTCCCGGATTATTTTTATAACGTCTTCATAAATTGTCTGATTATCCAGATCATCCTCAGGCTGATCAATGATTATCACATCATTGTCTCTTTGACTTAAAACAAACAAAATCAATGCAGATGCACGTTGTCCCAATGAATGATGTTTCAGATCTTTTCCTCTGTATTCAATCATAAAGCGGTTTGGAACTTGCCATTTCAGCAAAGCCTGAAGGTTGTTCAGGAAATATTCTTCAAACACAGCTGCCGAATTCCCTGCAAGCATTCTAACTGTATCCAATTCTTTGAACATAGCAGCAAAATCAACATACTGAGCTATTACTTTCTGGAATACTGGCTCCTTAATCCGGCTTCCCCGAAAGACATCCTTAATGAAACCAAGATATGCCTCTTTATCTCCTTTGAATTCCACCTTAATTTGAAGTGCTTCCTGCCTATTGTTTATACTAGACAATTCATTCTGAATGAGTCGATATTCTTCATGCCAAAGATCATTTAACCTAGTTAAATCTATTGCCAGTTCTTGTTTTACTTCATATCTACGCTCATGTTGTTTCTGTAAGACCGCCAGCATTTGTTGGGCTTGATCAAGCGTTTTTCTAAGTTGCATGAATTCGCTTGGTAAAATTGCTGACACGCCTTCTTTTTTAAGTTCTTCGGCAATTTTCCTTTCGATTTCTGCAAATTCTTCTTTCAATCCCTGCTTCACTTGCTCAAACGATAGCTTCCTCGCATTCAATTCTGCATAACTAACCCTACTTTCATTGAGCGCGTGTTTGAGAATTTCAATAGAACGAACCACTTTATCATACACAGCAAAAAATCCATTAAAGTAATTCTCATTCTGTTTCGATTGATACGAACGATAGTTTTTTATTTCATCTTCATATCTGCCAATAAATTCATCTAAATCAGCTAAATATTCCTTAACATAGGAAGTGATCTGTTCCATTTTTCGGCTATCAGCTTCGAAATCAAGCTGCTTTTGAAGCTTCTCTTCTACTCCATGCTCTTTATAAAAGTTTAATTTGAATTCAGCATCCTGCTTCTTGTCTTGCCACTCTGCTTGCTTCTCTTCTGTATTAGAGAGCTTCTTTAGTAGATCAATCTTTTCAGAAACAAGCTGCTGTTGGGTCGCAATCCTTTCGCGAATTCCACTCAGTCTTTCTCCCAGCAACTTTTCAACCAGGTCCTTTTCAAATCCCTCGCCGGTACTTGATAAGTCCTTTTGTCCGAAATAAATAGGCTTATAAAGAACCGTTTCACGGATGGAAACTCCCGGCTGAAGAACACCATTAACATAAACATCTGGCCGCTCATTCAGAATACGACGAATTTCATACTCCTGACCACGCCGATCCCTAGCCCGTATGGTAATTTTACCGCCGCTTCCCAGCGTATGCCCCACCAAGCCATTTTTATACGTAATGTCTAACGCTTTATCACCAAAAGGAATGTCTGTAACATAGCGAAGCACTTCCAAAACGGATGATTTACCGCTGCCGCGAATACCGATCAGCGTATTCATTTCCGGTGAAAACATAATTATTTTTCCGTCAAGAACCCCGCCCTGGAAAGCAATTTCCTTAATATAAGAGTGATTATACTGTAATAGGGTCGTACTAACGCGGTTATTATAATCCATCAGCGCATATTTTATTGCCGCAAAAGTAAAATCTCCAATTTTTAAATAACAGGGATCGCCTCGCCCTATTTCATTTATTGATTTACAGTCAGATCCTTCCACCTCCGCCGGATACCAATCACCTAGCCATGACTTCACCTTGGTACGACAAACACCTTTTGCAGTGTCATGGGTTCTTACTTTTTGAAATGCCAGCGTCCTTTGTACAAAACCCTCATTATCCCCAAGATCTGTAATACGTCCTCCGCCTAGCTCACTCCATAATCCGCTTCTTTGTTCCACATGAGCAAAGACCAAGAAAAATTCTCGGTGAAACTCTTCCAACTTTGCAATTGTATCAAGCATACTATAATTACATCGGGCATTTTCACAATGGTATGCTTCAGGAGCCTTCCCTGCAAATACTACCCCAAGGAACTGATTTATGTAGTCATTCCCACTTTCAATCCATTCTTCACTGAAAACCACCAGGGTATGAATTCCGTTTTCCCCGTCATTTACTGATAGTTCTACGCCTGGCAGCAGAAATATGTCCTCTCTTCTGGCCTTTTTCCTTAGTGCTTTGAATTCGTCAAGATTAAACTTGTTATGGTTGGTTATAACTCCAATGTGTATATCGGCAGTTTTCAAAGCTTGAACATAATCGTTTATAAACTGGTTCTCCTCACCATTATATTCAAATTCTTTGTCAGATTTGGTATGCAGGTGAAAATCTGTGCGCAACCAGACACTCCCGCTTTTGAAGATTTCACCTGAGCTCATCTTGTACTCCTCCTCACATCTTTTGTTTAATCTATAGCGCTAAAAGCTGTTTTAATCATCGGAAGAAACTGCGGAGCTGTTTCAACACAATTGAAACATTACCGGAGGGAATCAATATAAGTGGTCCCCGCAGGGGGCAACACACCGCTGCAACGAGGCGGGGGATTAGAACCCGCTGCCTGTTTTGTTAGTACGCCCCCCGCTTAAAGAAGCGGGATCCATCTTTTCGCCTCGTTATATAATAAACCATTTAATATCTTCCACCTACTCAAATAATTCTCCATTTTTTCCCATATCCCTTTTTGTAAATAATTTTTCTGCTCTTTGATATTAGGCTGCCACCAAAATTCAGTGAAATTAATAATCTATTCAATTGTTATTCAAGTGCATCACAGAGTGGCAGGAGTTGATCCAATCGTTCAACGATGCGGTGCTGTTCCGCGAGGGGAGGGAGGGGAATAAGACGTTCTTTAACGTTGTTCTGGGTAATTTGATTAATGGTTGTTGTACTCACCCCATCTAAATCGGAACGGAAATACGGTGAACTAATATATTTATGGATGTACTCATTAAACGGACTTCTAAAGAGTGCCATAAACGCACCAAACGTCATCCCTTCCTGATCAATTATCGCTGCTTTTCCTACAAGCTTTTTACTTCCATTTCTCGCACATATTAGAATATCTCCTACATGACACTTCTTGCTTTCAGGGATATCGCAACTAACATATACATTATCGGAATAGTCCATTTTATCGTTCTGAATATTTCCTGACCTTAAAACTAATGTTCCATCAATTGATATATCAGATGGCTTATAGGTAAGGCCAATATTGGTTTCACCTATATCTCCTAACCTCACCCAGCACCAATTTTCAGGAACCTCAAAGGGAATCTCATCATCCGTAATCTCTGGCAAATCCTTCTCCTTTTTAATTTTCTTCAATTTAATGAGGTCTGCTTTCTCCTTCTGGATTTCCACAAGCAAATCTCGAGCATCTCCATCAGCTTCCAATTGTTCCGTAAGCTTACCCTGGATGGCTGATTGAAGCAAAGAATCCTTCATTTTCTTGGGGAAGGATTTTTGGATAGTGTCGAGCTTCATTTCATCTTTTCCCAGCACATCAAGCTGAGGCATAATTTCCTTGATCTTATTTACTATTCGTTGTTGTTCTGTAAAAGGCGAAAGCGGAATTAATAGTTGCATAGCTTTTGAAGCACTTAATCCTTCCTTGGTTCCTCCTACTTGAACATTCATAATTTCTCCAAAAATATAGGGCGTAATCATCACCAAATGTACATATTCACGTAACAAACTATTTACTAGTCTTAGAATCAGTACATGTTGATTAATGTTTGCAACATCGAAATCATCCGGGACTAATGCGCATCGTCCGATAGATGCTCCCGTAATATTAAGTAATATGTCTTTTGCAAATACATGACTTCCCTCTCTTTTTTGATCTATCTCAGGGGTGATATAAACCACATTATCTAATCTTAGTCCCTCGTTAT
>JAQUBU010000225.1 GCA_028686565.1 Syntrophomonadaceae bacterium | reverse complement strand
ATTGAAACCCTGAGCAAACATGGATATAATACCCGCAATCAACAGTATTGATGAAATTACATAATAATATATGCGTCTCTCAATGATTTTCATTACTACCCTCCTTAAACTCCATAAAATTTATGGTTTTTAAAAATATCCGCACATAAAACCAGCAGATAGCGAGTAAATACTACAGCTACAAACATACCGGCGACAATACCTATGGCAAGTGTAACCGCAAAACCCTTTATCGGGCCGCTTCCAAAATAAAGCAATACAAACGCAGCTATCAGCGTTGTCAAATTGGCATCGAAAACGGTCCAAAAGGCGCGGCCAAATCCGGCTTCAATAGCAGCTTTGAGACTCTTGCCCCAGCGCAACTCTTCTTTTACTCTTTCATAAATGATGATATTGGCATCCACCGCCATTCCTATAGATAGAACAAAAGCCGCTATCCCCGGCAAAGTCAATACAGTTCCCAGCAAAGCCATGGTACCCAGAACAAGTACGGAATACAAGGCCATGGAAATGTTGGCCACCAGACCTGGCAAACGGTAATAACCAAGCATGAAGATGAGAATGGCAATCAAACCCATAATTCCTGCCTTGACGCTTTTGTCCAGAGAATCACTGCCCAGAGTCGGCCCCACGGTTCTCTTTTCCAGAATCTTAAATGATACCGGCAAGGCACCGGAACGCAGCAGAACTGCCAGGTTTTCAGCCTCTTTGGCCGTAAAAGTGCCGGTGATGCGGGCACTGCCATCAGTAATAGGAACTTGCACAGTAGGTGTACTGATAATTTGACCATCGATTACGATGGCCAGCGGTTTGCCTACATTGGCAGTTGTCGCATCAGCAAAAAGCTTGGTACCTTCTTTATCAAATTCGATATTAACTTCGAATCCTTCGGTTCCTCCCGAAGACTGCGCCTGTGCTTCTTTAAGGTTTTTTCCGGTTACCACAACATTTCCCTGTTCATCCCAGAATTCCAGCTGAGCTGTATTCTTAATTATATCAACCGCCGCTTCAGGGTCCTGAACTCCTGCCAATTCGACCACCACCCGGCGATCTCCTTCCGGATAAATAACCGGTTCGCTTACCCCCAATGTATCTACCCGGTTGCGCAGAATTCCCACCGCTTTTTGAATAGTATCGCCAGTTATTTTTTGTCCTTCTTTTTCTTGAGCTTCCAGGACTACATGCAAACCACCTCTAAGATCAAGTCCTAAATCTAAATCACGCAGTATAGGTCGGTAGGTAAAATATGACAGTAAACTAAGTGCTATAACTACCGCTATAATTATTGCTATACTGGAATTTTTACGCACTGCAAAATCCTCCTTTCACAAACCTTGTTGCTATAATAATTTGACTCCATTAATGATTAATTCGAATTCACAGCCTAAAAAGCTGGCCGCCCGGCGGCATAAAAGCATTCTGCTCAGGAATATTTCAAAATAATCCATTACCGGACATATCTTGGTATCTATCTTAAGATCCATAGCAATAATTTTTTTGATTTCATTAATATCCAAATCAGAATGCTCAACTGCGAAATTAACCCGATCATGAATATCAAATGTTGCAATATCAGAATTCCTTACCCGGTTTCGGTGCACATGGGATTTGTCCGCCAGAATCAGGGCAGCTGCAACTTCATTGACCGGGTGGCCGCTGCCTTCATCATGATTCCCAATTGCGGCACAAATAATAGCTGTTTCATCTGGCTCCATATTCATGCGCCGCAGAATCTCCAATGCCATCAAAGCCCCGCTCTGACTGTGTCCATTACGATTCACTACATTGCCGATATCATGCATATAGCCAGCAATCCCGGCTAATTCGGCCAATCGCTCGCTATAACCAAGTTTTAGCATAATGTTTTTGCTAATGGAAGATACGAGTGCCAGGTGCAATTTACCATGGTCAGTATATCCCATAACCCCCAGATGCTCATTACCTTTATCAATAAAAGTATTAATTAAAGGATTGGCTCTTATGTCCTTTAAGGAAATCATCTAATTCTCCTCAACCCTATATGCAATTGCCTTTTTTATAAGCTCAATTTCGTTATTTTCGCTTACTTTAAGCACAATTGTATCATCTTTGATGCGGGCAATCTCACCTTTAATACCGCCAATACTAACTACCCGGTCACCTTTTTTTAGTGTATCCAAGACTTGTTTATGCTTTTTTTCCTGTTTCTTACGAGGCATAAGAATAAGAAAATAGAAAACTGCCATGAATCCCCCAAAATAAATGGCCATGGTCACCCAGCTTTCATTTGCACCACCCATATCATCACTCCTTAAAAATAGTAAAACTTTTAAGCATCAGAAGAAACTGCGGAACAGTTTCAACACACTGCTGCAACGAGGCGGGGATTAGATCCCGCTGCCTGGTTTGTTAATAGTAACGCGACACTTAAAGAAGCGGGGGATATCTTTCCACCGCGTTATATACATTCGCTAATTATACCCTAAATCCTTCTGTTAGAAGCGGTATTTATCAAAAAACTCTCGGTAAAATCTGGTGAATTCTCCTTTAATTAAGGCAGTTCTAATATTTTCCATCAATCTAATAAGAAAATTTACATTATGATATGTAAGCAAACGATGCGCCAGGATTTCTTCCGCTTTAATCAAATGTCTGATGTATGCCCGGCTGTAGTTTTTGCATACATAGCAATTACAATCAGGGTCCACCGGTGAGAAATCCTCGGCAAAGCTGGCATTACGTACCGTAATCCGACCACGGCTGGTATAAGCACTGCCATGACGGGCAAGCCTGGTCGGAAGTACACAATCAAACATATCTACGCCCCGTTTAACTCCTTCCAGCAAGTCTTCGGGAGTGCCAACTCCCATCAAATAGCGAGGCTTGTCAATTGGCAGCATAGAAGCAGTAAGCTCCAGTATCTCATACATTTCCGCTTTTGGCTCTCCTACACTGAGCCCGCCGATGGCATAACCGGGAAAATTGAGTTCCGCCAGTTCAGCGGTACTTCTTCTGCGGAGATCAGGGAACACATTACCCTGAACAATGCCAAAAAGGGCTTGGTCTTCATTGTGATGAGCCTGCTGGCATCGTCTGGCCCACAAGCTGGTTCTTATTACCGCTTGCTCGGCTTCTTCATGGCTGCAGGGATAAGGGGAACATTCATCAAAACACATAATTATATCAGCACCGAGTTTGCCTTCTATATCCATAACCTTCTCAGGAGTCATAAAGTGTTTGGACCCATCAATATGGGAATTGAACCAGACTCCATCATCAGTAATGCGGTTCATCCGGCTCAGGCTGAAAACCTGAAATCCTCCGCTATCAGTTAAAATATTGCCTTTCCAGTTCATAAAGCGGTGCAGCCCCCCGGCTTTTTGAACCAGTTCTTCGCCGGGACGCAAATATAAATGATAGGCATTGGACAGAATTATACCTACTCCTATTACATTTAGCTCCTCGGGGGTCAGAGTCTTGACAGTAGCCTGAGTACCTACCGGCATAAAAACCGGGGTGGCAAAGCTCCCATGCCGGGTTGTTATACTCCCCAGCCGCGCCGCTGAACTATTATCAGTTTTTTCTATCTTAAACTCCAACATACATTCTCCTTAAAATTAAGTGACCTCACACCTTAGCTACTTAATAAACATGGCATCGCCATAGCTGAAAAAGCGGTATTGCTTTTCTACCGCATGCTGGTAAGCGGTCATGGTACTATCGATCCCAGCCAGGGCAGCAACCAGCATCAGCAGCGAAGAACCGGGCAGGTGAAAATTGCTGACTAAGCTGTCAACCGCCCTAAACTCATAACCTGGGTAAATAAATTTGTTGGTTTCACCTTCACAAGCTGCAAAACCACAATGACCATTATATATTGTTTCCAGGGTTCTTACCACTGTAGTCCCCACCGCAATTATTTTGTTACCTTGCTGCCGGGTATTATTCAGCATCAGGGCTGTATCTTCACTTACCCGGAAATATTCGTAATGCATATTATGCTGGCGAATATCCTGGCTTTTAACCGGTCTGAAGGTTCCCGTACCCACATGCAAAAGGATGGAAGCTATATTAATCCCCTTTGCCTTTATTCGCTCCAGCAGTTTGCTGCTAAAATGCAGACCAGCAGTTGGTGCTGCTGCTGAACCATTTTCGCGGGCATATACGGTCTGGTATTTTTCCCTGTCTTCCTTCTCATCTATCCGATTAATATAAGGCGGCAGGGGCATGTGTCCCATCTGATCAAGAAATTCTTCTTCATCATGGCAATGGTGAAAGACCAGTAATCTCCCGCCAGGTAAATCCAGTTCCTGTTTTATCTCAATTTCCACGTTACTATTATTGTCAAAACC
>JAQUBU010000019.1 GCA_028686565.1 Syntrophomonadaceae bacterium | reverse complement strand
CATAGGTTATGGCTGGAATTATTCTACTAACGAAGCTACACGGATAGCAACACTGCCTTTAGGATATGCCGATGCTTATTTTCTCTACTATATAAACCAGGGTGATGTTCTAATACATGGTCAAAGGGCACCGATTCTGGCCAAGCCCTTCATGGATCACTGTATTGTTGATATAAATCATATAGATAATGTGGAAATTGGTGATGAAGCAGTTTTTATTGGCGAACAGGAGAATGAAGCTATTACTGTGGAAGAACTGGCAGGAAAATCTGGAATTGGACCGGACAATCTTGATTTGCTGAGTTTGTTGGGGTTAAGGGTTCCCAGAATATATACTGGACAAAACAAACCGTAATTTTAACTGTTTTGCATCTCGTACGCTTTGCTGAATTTTTCAGGGGGAAGTAGTATAGTTCTTGTTTTTCTGGAGGGAATAAATGCTTAAAAGAAGAAAAACTACAGGTTTATTGATTCTGTTAACATTATTAAGTTTCATCCTGGGACTGCCATATGCATCAGGCTTATCTGCACAAGAAGGCCAGGCTGTTTTTAAAGATTTGCCCGGTGATGATGAGAACCTGATTTTTATAAATTATGTGGCGGCGCGCAAAGTCATGAGCGGCTTTCCAGATGGAACTTTCCAGCCTGCCCAGGCCATAAACCGTGCTCAAATGGCGGCAATCATCGCCAGGTTAAAAGAGTTGCCGTTAATTGCCGGGGCTGATTCAGGTTTTACAGATGTTCCCGCGGGATATTGGGCAGGTGCTTACATAGCTGCGGTTAGTCGGGCAGCGTACATGGAGGGATTTGCCGATGGCAGCTTTCACCCTGACGAGACATTAAGCCGGGCGCAGGGAGCAGCTGCGATTATGCGCCTGGTTGCTAGTGAAGCAACCCCCCCGGCCTTGCCGCTCTTGGATGATATGGATGCCGGTCACTGGGCGGCACCGGCAGCAGCAACCGCCGTGGCAGCTGGAATGATTAGTATTGCTGAGGACGGGCGTAAATTCTATCCGGATAAAGCTTTAACCCGAGGAGAATTAGCACGTTGTCTGGCTATAGTACTAACCAGGCATCCTGATTTATACGGGGTTGCTTTGAGCGGAGTAGTCAAACCAGTGGCTGGTGAAGTTTTTATGCTCCGGCAAGGGCAAGAGACTCTCTTAAGCACTGAAAGCGCTGCCCAGCAAGGTGACCAGATACGCACAGGAAGCCAGGCAAGTGCGGAAATATTTTTTCCTGATGGAAGCAGTGTACTGTTATTGGAAAATTGCATTATTAACATTATAGAAAGTCAAGGCCGGAGTTATATAAAGGCTGATGGCAGCCCGGGAATCGGGGTAGAAAACTTAAATATAAAACTGCAGCAAGGCGTAGTATTTGGAGCTTTAGCCAGCAGTTCGGAAAAAGAAGATTCAAAAGAGCAAGCAAAACAAACTGGAGCATTGGAGATGAAACAGGAGAATTTGCCCAGGCTGGCTGCAGTAAATGGACTGCCTTTTATACTTGCGGCCAATGAGGGAGCAGCCCCGGCCCCGTGGTGGGTTGCCCAGCGTAATCAAAAAGTAAGGATGAAAATCGATATGCCCGGCGGTATTACAGCGGTTCGAGGCACTTTCTTGAGTATTATACTAACTGCTGACGGTAAATCCAGAGTTGCTTGCTTGAGCGGTGATGCGGAATTAAGTGCCAAAGAAGCTGATGGACAATCCGGTACCCCGGCTGTCTTGTCGGATGGCAAGGCTAGTTCGCTAGGCCCTGATGGTAATCCGCCGACCCCGCCAGAGAACCTCAGTGCGGATGATATAGCAGGATTTGCCAGGGTGGTAACCTGGATCATGAATACGGCAATGGAGATGGATAAACAGCAAGAAGCTGCTCCTCCAACAGAAGAAGAAGAGGCTCCGGAAGAAGAATCAGTACTGCAAAAAATAAGCAATGTCCTGGAAGACAATGGAATTAAGCTGGATGAGAGTCTGTTGGAAAAAATACCGGGGGTGAGCGACCTTGCACCTGATGCATTTGCCAACGGTGAGGCTGAACCTGAAGAGTATACGGATGTCGCAATTGACAAGAGCTGGACACTTATATTTAATGAGAATATTGATCCGGCTACCATCTTAGGCAATATCTATGTAAGTCGGGATAGCCTGGGGATATTCAAGGTTCCCAGCGTGGTACAGGTTGACCCCAAAATTAGTAAAATAGTAACGATCAAGCCGCAGACTGAATGGGGGGCTGGGCAGACCTATTATATAATTGTCAGCAATAGGGTTAAATCACTTGAGGGGAATTCGCCTGGTGATGCAGTAAAGCTGATATTTACTACGGTCAAGGAAGAACCCTTGGGAAGTCTGCTGGAGCAAGCCAAAACCATGCTGGGTCTGGGCAGAATTACTGAAGCCATAGAACTGGCTACAGCTGCCATAGAGCAGGCTGAGGATGATTACCGGGCATATCTGATCAGAGGCCAGGCATATCTTAGTGTTGACCCGGAAAAGGCTGAGGATGATTTGGACCAGGCCACTGAATTAAATCCGTGGGCAGCAGAAGTCGAAGCGCTTAGAAATTACTTTG
Source organism: Syntrophomonadaceae bacterium (assembly GCA_028686565.1). Taxonomy (GTDB): domain Bacteria; phylum Bacillota; class Syntrophomonadia; order Syntrophomonadales; family Syntrophomonadaceae; genus JAQUBU01. The sequence goes on along the minus strand of JAQUBU010000019.1, from coordinate 15,878 downwards.
ACGAATGGTTGCTAAATGAGACTGAAACAGACGAAGAGGAACCAGAAGACAAAAAGCTCCAACTAAAAAGTGCTTATTAATTAGGTTTGCTGATTTCCAGATATTTGATTGTATCATCTGGATTAATCAAAAAACGGTATTGACAAGAGTCCAGCAGAAAATCCATATATTTAAAATCCACTTTACCTTTGCTGATGGTACCAAGTTTGACCGGCTGTTGTCCCAGAATCTTCTGGATTTCAGCAGCTTTCATAGTTAATTTAATACCCTGCAATTCCTGATTACCGAAAAGAGTAACCAGACTCACAGTAGGTTTTTGCTTTTCACTGAGCGATGTAATTTCAAAGTTGGTACTTAGGTCGGAATAACTGATCATTAGAGTCGAACCCACAAACAACTTGCTTTCTGATTCGCCCAGCACTTCATCCAGCTTCTTCTCCGAAAGTCCAAGGAATTCAGCATAAGAGGCCTGACCATTTTGAAAATAGCCCTTGGCAATAATCTCGCCTTTAGCATCGTAAAGAGTACCAGAACCTTGATAAGCACCGTCTTTGAATTGTCCTTCATATAACAGATAAGCTTCCGGGGCATACAATTTTCCTGGACCGGAGTAGCTGCCATTTTCAAAATTACCTTCATATTTTATTATGCCTCCAGGATAGAACTCAGTTCCTGTGCCTGAAGATAAACCGTTTAAGAATGTTCCTTTATAGCTTACTTCATTATTTTCATTGTATAACTCACCTGCACCATTGGGTTTTCCTTCCTGGAATTCGCCCATATATAGAACCTGGCCCGCATCGCCCAGCATTTTACCGCTGCCGCTGCAAGAACCATTCTTAAATTCGCCTTGATAGAGCAGGACCCCGTCTTCACTATACATTTCACCAGCCCCATTTTGCTGGCCGGCTGTCCACAGCCCCTGGTATACAAGATTACCTTGACTGCTGTATAATTTCCCCTGACCCTCGTATTGACCGTTCAAGAAACCGCCTTCATATTTCAATTCCCGGCCTGGATAGAATTCCTGACCCTGACCGGAATAAACGCCGCTGACAAATTGACCGCTGTAGACCATAGCTTCTTTTTCATTGTAAAATTTGCCCTGGCCCTCATAACGGCCATTTAAGAAATTGCCTTCGTATTTGATGCCTTTATTTATATAATACTCCCGGCCTTGTCCTGAATAAGCACCGGCAGTGAACTCACCGGTATAGATGTATTTGCCCTTCATATTAAATAATTTACCCTGCCCGTCATATTGGGCATTTGCAAAAGAACCTTCATATTTGACTTTGCCGTTTTCATAGTAGAGAGTTCCTATTCCATTAATTACTCCATTGGCAAATTGACCTTCATAACTTAATTCGCCATCAGGAGTATATAATTTGCCGATGCCATGAAACTTGCCGCCTTCCATATCACCCTGATATTCCAGCTGATCGTTAATATCCAATAGTCTGACTTTGCCGGTGAATGTCGGATCTTGCCCGGAAACTCGATGAATTACCGTATATCCGAGGATTTTAGCCGTTGCCCAGGGAGTAATCTTGTAAACGCCAAAACCCAGCAACAAAAATACTATCATGATAATCAGTATCAGGCGCTTGGCGATATGAAGGTTGCCCATTCTAATGTAATCGGCCAGGGTATATTCTTTTTTAGTCCATATATCTTTAACCGCAAGGGTCAGGCGTCTGATAATTTCTTTGGGCAGGGTTTTGATTTTTTTAAAATAGTTTTTAAATTGGCTCATTATGGGCTTTATTATCGGGCCGAATATTTTTAGGAGAATTTTTTCCAAAGTTAAACACCTCCGCAAAAAAATGCCATCATTTTTTGCCAATTAAATCAAGAAATATTTCCAAGTACAATATCACTATTATTATACAGTAAACATGGTCGAAAAAGGCGAATTTACTAGAAAAAACCTTATTAACGCAAGACAAGAAAATTCTTATCTGTTAAAATGATTTAAGAACTCAACTTTCTGACCAAAAGAACAGGCTGAAAAGCCCGGAAAGCAATAAAATAAACTGTTTAAAATACCATATTGACGTACATCGCGAGCTATCTTATATGTCATTGCGAGTGCAGCGAAGCAATCCATCCATCGCCAAGTCATTTTAGATTGCTTCTCTACCGCTTGCAATTCTCACGGGTAATAACCCGCCACGGTAAACGAAAAACGTTAGAGCATTTTTCATTTACGTAGTCAATTACGGGGGAAGATTGCCGCGCTGCGCTCGCAATGACAGGTTGGCGCTGCGCTTACAATGACAAGAACGCTACAAGAACGTTAATTTCATAGCAATGACAAGCACACTAGTTATGTCGCATAATATGTCAACTACGAAAGTTGATTTAAGAACAACAAAATCCTGGCAACTGGGGTGAATTAATGAAAAGGGAGATAAAGTTTATAGGAATAGCCAGTATAGTACTGCTTTTGCTGACTATGTCCCTTTATTCTGGAAGGGAGAGCCTAAGCCAATCTCCTTTGGCAAAGAATTTCCCTCTTAAAAACATCTCTTGCATAACGGCAGATGATAACAAAAATATTTATATGATAGTCGAATCCAGGAAGAGTGTTTTAAAAATTAATCCCTCAGGGGTTCTCCAGTATAAGCTTCAGGGAGAAGATAAAAAGCAACTATATTTATTTTCTGAATTGGCGGTAGATCAGCAGGGTTATTTATATGTCTTAAGAACAGATTTGGATACCAGCGGACTCTATGTGGTATCCGAAAAAATAATGCGTTATAAACCCGGGGGAAAAATGGACCGGGTAGTTTACCAGGTTGATTATCAAGGTGAAAAAAGGCCTTTGCGTACCGGTCATATCAAATACTTAAAAGTAAATGAAAAATCACTGGTTTTCGATTATGTAGAGAATGATACGGTTTTATTAAAAACCCTTAATAAAGACGGAAAAGAATTGGAAAACAGGATTATTACCTACTTGCCCCCGGAAAGTTACCTTTCGGAAATTACCGGGGTTGACCCCGGGGCTATATTTTTTAGCAGTCAAAAGGGAGAAATAAATCGTATTGGCCTTCATGGTCAACTGGAATTAATATATCCCGAAGCTTTGATCGTGCCTGCGCTAGATAATAAACCAACAGTAAGCAGTGCCGAAACAGATTCCACACCGGAAAAGGAAGCAAAAAAGACATTTCCGACCCGTGTAAAACCACCTTTGTCAAATAAATTGTATTTTATTGATACCTTTGCTAACGAAATAAGGTACTTGAATCTGGGTAATTCCAGAGAAACCAGGACAGTTTTTTCTCAGCTTCAAATAAAGGAACAGGGTTTCGATTTAGCTTTGACAGTGCTTAAAGATTTAGTAATAGCTGATGATGGAGCCTTAACCATTGCTACCCGCGACCAGATTATATGGGTAGATGCACAAGGAAAAATCACTAAAGTTTTGCAGCAAGGTATTTATCCTGCCCGTGATATATCAATGAACTGGGGTTTTTGGCTGCAATTATTATTGGCAATAGCCTTGCTGGTCTTTTTAATCAGATCTGTTTATATTAATTTGATGGGACGAAGGGCTTCCTTGATATTGAAACAGATGATAATCATTACACCTATTATCGTACTTGCGATGGTTCTGCTTTCCGTAATGATTTACCGGAGTTTTGCAGCTACTGACGAGCAGGAAGTATTTCGGAAACTGGAAACCATAACTAAAATCGGCCAGAATAGAGTTAATGTCCAGAACTTGGTGAACATAAAAAGTCCGCGTGATTTTATGAATGAAGATTATCGTGCATTAAGGGAATTGACTATAGAGGCGCAGATGAATGTGCAGAGCAAGGGCAACCGCCGCCTTGTAGATGAAGGACTTTACAGTGCCATTTACAAACTGGAAGATGGCAAGTTATATGCTATCATGGATTATGATAATAGTGTTAATATGTACAGGCCCATAAGTATAGCCGGGGAGTTTGAAAAGGTTATTAAAAGCGGCCAAATAGTAAAAGACCAGGCAATGGACGAAAATGGCAACTGGATGTTTGCCATGGGACCGCTTTACGATAAAGATGGAAGTATTATTGGAATATATGAGACTGGAGTAGACCGCAGCGGTTTCCTGAAAAGCCGCAAAGCGCTGTTTCAGAAAATTGCCGAAGGTATCGCCGGAATAACTATTGTTATCGTATTTATGTTCGTTTTTGTAACTTATTACTTTTTGTCACCAGTTCGAGTCTTGAACAAGAGTGTGGGAGAAATGGCCAGCGGCAACTGGGAAGCTGCAGTTACCATTGATACCGGGGATGAGGTAGCCGATCTCGGGGATCGTTTTAATGTTATGGCTGAATACATAAGAAATTATATAGATGAAATAACTCGTTTGAACGAAGCGTATTTCCGTTTTGTACCACAACAGTTTTTAAATTATCTGGGTAAGGGAAGTATATTAGAAGTACAACTGGGAGATCAGGTAAAGGAAGAACTGATAATATTTTCATCGCAAATTCGGGCTTTCAACAAAATGACCGAGGGAATGACCCCCGAAGACAGTTTTAGTTTTATAAATGCCTATTTAAAAAGAGTAGGTCCCTTGATTCGTAATAATGGCGGCTTAATTGACAAATATTCGGCATCGGGAATTACTGCTTTGTTCCCCAACCAGGCTGAGGATGCTTTGATAGCGGCCTTGCAGCTGCTGGGCGAGATTGATGAGTATAATATGCAACGGCAGCTATCAGGATATAAAGTCCTGGATATTGGAATAGGTATACACATGGGGCCGCTTATGTTAGGTATTATTGGTGAGGAACAGAGAATGGAGGGTACTTTAATCTCGGAGAATGTAAATGTAGCCCGCTCCCTGGAGAGATTAAGCAAGGTTTTTGCAGCCAGAATACTTATCAGCGAAGATATACTAAATGCTGTGGAATACGCTGATCATTACCAGTATAGGAGTCTGGGTCCGGTAAGAGTTGAAGGGAAGGATGAACCCATAAAGCTCTTTGATTTATTTCATGGTGATCAGGAAGATATTAGAAAAGTTAAACTTGAAACCAGGGAATTGTTTGAGGAAGGCATAAGTCTTTATCAGCAGGGATCATTCTATGAAGCTCGCAGCTGTTTTGTAGAAGTTATAAAACAAAACCGGCAGGATGAAATAGCCAGAATTTATTTCTTCTTATGTGAAGAGTATTCCAAAAATGATCCGCCTAAGGACTGGAATGGAACATTAATTGTTTAATGTCTTTTTAATAATAGGGGGGAAAGTATTGCTTGCAGATCCAAAGAATAATTGTATAGAAATAATCAACCGCTTAATGGAAATGAGGGTCTCTCTTTGACATCGATAATTGTAAGCTAGCGATTGAAACTCTGGAGAAAAAAACCCTGGACGAAAGCTTCTGGAATGACAGGCAGGAAGCCCAGAAAATTCTCAAAGAAATTAGCAGTTTACAGGAAAATGTGCATAAGTATGAAGAACTGCTCAGCAGTTTTAAGTATATAAATGACATTCTGGAGATTGCCATTGACGAGAATGAAGAGGAACTCTATAAAGATACCGTTAAAGAACTCATAATTCTGTTAAAAAGCTTCCGAGAATTTGAGCTTCTTATCTTATTTTCTGGATTGCATGATGAATTCAATGCTATAGGGTCGCTGCATGCCGGGGCAGGTGGAACCGAAGCCCAGGATTGGGTGGAAATGCTGTTCAGGATGTATTCGCGTTGGGCGGAAGCCTCTAATTACGAAATAGAAATTCTTGATTATCTGGCTGGGGATGAAGCAGGAATCAAGAGTGTTACCTTTATGGTTAAAGGTGCTTATGCATATGGTAAGTTGAAATGCGAAGAAGGAGTTCATCGCTTAATCAGAATTTCCCCGTTCGATGCATCGGGACGCCGTCATACTTCTTTTGCTTCATTTTCAGTATTGCCGGAAATCACCGAAGACATCGAAGTTAATATAAATCAAGAAGAACTGCGCATAGATACCTACCGCTCCAGCGGAGCAGGCGGGCAGCACATCAACAAGACCGATTCAGCAGTACGCATAACCCATATACCCAGCGGAATAGTAGTACAATGCCAAAATGAGCGCTCTCAGCATTCCAATCGTTTAGCAGCTATGAAGATATTACGTGCCAGGCTGTATGAAATGAAACAGCGTCAGGCCCAGGATAATTTACAAAGCTTAAAGGGAGATTATAAGGAAATAGCCTGGGGAAGTCAAATACGCACCTATACTATTAATCCTTTTAATTTGATCAAGGATCACCGCACCAACCTGGAAATAGGCAACGTGCAGGCCGTGCTGGACGGCGGCCTGGATGATTTCATCTATGCCTGTTTGCATAAAAAAAGCAACATCTAATAATTCTGAATTCTAAATTATGAAAGCTGAAGCTACCCCTATTGTTATTGTATATTTGAAAATTAATGTCCAAAATAAAGAAATACGAAGCATTACTGCAAATATATAAAAATTAACAATTTGGTATTGAGCATCTGCTTATTCACAATAGCGGATTCATATATGCACAAAATTATTAGCATTTTAAAGTGGAGCAAGGTAAAGGAGGAAACAGTGAAAAAGATTGATGAGCAAGTTATTGCTGAGTGTCGTGAAAGAGCGCGGTTAATGCGGCGTGACATAATATCCATGCTTAGTGAAGCTGGTTCCGGGCATTCCGGAGGGTCCCTTTCGGCAGCAGATATTGTAGCCTGCCTGTATTATGGAGAAATGAATATCGATCCTGGTCGACCGGCATGGGAAGAACGGGACCGTTTTGTTTTAAGCAAGGGGCATGCCGCACCGGTGCTTTATGCCGCCTTGGCACAGAAAGGATTTTTCCCCCAAAAATATTTGTCTACTTTACGTAAACTGGGAAGTCCGCTTCAGGGCCATCCTGACTGTAACAAACTAGCCGGAGTGGAAGCCTGCAGCGGTTCATTGGGACAAGGTATCTCCTGGGCAGTAGGAATGGCTTTGGCAGGCAAGATGGATAAAAAAGACTATCGGGTTTATGCATTGCTGGGTGATGGCGAAATAGAAGAGGGTATTGTCTGGGAGGCAGTGATGGCTGCAGGTCACTATAAATTAGACAATCTGCTGGCTATTGTTGATAATAACGGCTTGCAAATTGATGGCCGCATAGAAGATATTATGTCTCCGGAGCCTATCGGGGATAAGTTCAGAGCATTTGGATGGGAAGTAATCTCGGTTGATGGACATGACCACCGGATGATACTTGAAGCCCTGAGGCGCGGACGCGAAGTCAAAGCCCGTCCTACTGTAATCGTGGCGCAAACCATAAAAGGCAAAGGCTGTTCATTTATGGAAGATCGTGTGGAATGGCATGGAAGTACACCTAATAAAGAAGAGGCTGACCAAGCCCTTGCAGAACTGGTTTAAGGAATTTTGTATTTCAATTATGATTCCTGTTTTCTCACTATTATTAATAATTAGGATTGACCCATTGCAGAAAAATTCGGATCTATTTTAAGATTAAATAAACGTGAAACAGATTGAAATGCAAAGCATTATCACATTAATTTAAAATTATTAAATAAGAATTTATTGCTAGGAGGATATTTTCTTGGAGAAGCAAGCAACACGGGACGCCTATGGTAAAGCATTGCTGGAATTAGGTCAAAGATATGAAAATGTAGTTGTACTCGATGCAGATCTCTCAAAATCAACCAAAACAGCTGAATTTGCCAAGGCCTTTCCGAATAGATTCATTAACGCTGGAATTGCGGAACAGAATATGATAGGAATGGCGGCAGGACTGGCGGTTTCGGGGAAAGTGGTATTTGCCAGTTCATTTGCCATATTTGCGGTGGGGAGAGCATTTGAAATGGTGCGCAATTCCCTGGCTTATGGCAAGCTGAATGTAAAAGTTTGTGCAACTCATGCCGGTATAACGGTTGGCGAAGATGGCGGCTCGCACCAGTCGGTTGAAGATATTGCTCTGATGCGCTGTATACCCAATATGCGGGTCATTGTGCCTGCTGATGGAGTTAGTACCAGGGAAGCCTTATTTCAGCTCTATGATTATCAGGGACCAGCTTATTTGAGGCTGGGGCGGCCTGCTGTACCACTTATCTATAATGATAAGAATAATTTTAAAATTGGTCAGGGAATTGAATTAAAAAGCGGCAATGACGCAACTATTGTAGCTTGCGGTATTATGACGGCCAAGGCTCTTGAAGCTGCGGATACACTCGAAGCTGAGGGAATCCATGTTTCGGTAATAGATATGCATACTGTAAAACCTATCGACCAGGAATTGATAATTAAAAAGGCTAAGGAAACAGGATGTATACTTACTGTGGAAGAACACAGTATTATTGGCGGTCTGGGAAGTGCAGTCTGTGAAGCAGCAAGTGAAAATTATCCTGTCCCGGTATTGCGTATGGGGATTAATGATGTATTTGGGCAATCGGGAAATCCCGATGAACTTTTACAATATTACGGACTTTCAGCCCCCAGAATAGTTGAAAATATCCATAATTTACTGAAAACGAAATAAAAGAAAAAAGGAATTTTAGGTATTCTTGTTGAACCACCTTAAAGGGTGGTTTTTTTTATTTTTGGAGGTTATTATATGTTAGTCCAGTTTTACAATGTCTCCAAGGTTTATCCTAATGGGGTCAAAGCCTTGGATGATGTTTCTTTAAAGATAGAGCGCGGAGAATTTCTGTTTCTTATGGGTCAGAGCGGAGCCGGTAAATCAACACTTATCAAGTTGTTTTTTCGCGAAGAAAGCCCCAGCCGCGGGCAGATATTTATAGCTTCACGCAGTATTGTGCGTATGAAACGCAGTGAGGTTCCCAAACTGCGCAGGAACATCGGGATTGTTTTTCAGGATTTTAAGCTTCTGGAAAACAAAACAGTAGCCGAAAATATTGCCTTTGCCATGGAGGTTGTGGGAAGCAACACCCGCGATATAAAAGTGCGGGTCAACGAAGTTATCGACATGGTAGGTTTAAAAGGCCGGGAAAAATCATTTCCCGGTCAACTTTCAGGAGGCGAACAGCAGCGGGTAGGTATCGCCAGAGCTTTAGCCAATCGGCCGTTACTGTTGATAGCTGATGAGCCGACCGGAAATCTTGATATAGATACTTCCAATGAGATTATGGAACTGCTTTTTGATATTAATCGTAAAGGAACTACCGTAATCATGGCAACTCATGCCCGCGAACTGGTTAAGGCTGCGCGCAAGCGAATTGTTATGCTGGAAAAAGGACGGATCATATCGGATAGCCCCACGGGGGATTTTGTAATATGAGCATTCGTAATATTATCTATTTCATAAAAGAAGCCTGGAAATCTTTGGCTAGAAATCGAATTCTGAGTATAGCCACTATTTCTACAGTGGCTATATGTATTTTAATTTTGGGTATTGCCGTTTTAATGATACTGAATGCCGGAAACTTTATGAACCGTTTGGAATCTGATGTAGAAATGGTAGCTTTTCTGGATAAGGCTTTAACCAGATCCCAGATTAGCGATATTGAGGAGCAGATTGTAGGTATAGGGGGGATAAAATCTGTTGATTTTATCTCCAAGGAAAAAGCTCTGAAAGATCTGCAGAAGAGTTTCGGCGGCAAGGAATATGATCTGGGAACAACTATTGGTAATAATCCTCTCCCCAACAGCTATAAGATTAAAGCAGATGACCCTCACCAGGTTCCCAATATCGCTGCTCGTGTTAAGAAAATCCATGGTGTTTACAAGGTGAACTATGGTCAAGGGATAGTGGAAAGGCTGTTTACAGTTACCAAATGGCTTCGTACGATAAGCTTTGCGTTTATTATCTTGCTGGCTCTGGGCGCAATTTTCTTAATCGCAACTACGATCAGACTGGCGATCTTTGCCCGGCGTAAAGAAATCTACCTGATGAAACTGATCGGCGCTACTGATTGGTTTATTAGATGGCCATTTTTTATTGAAGGTGTATTGTTAGGTTTATGCGGAGGATTAATTGCGGTAGGGGTTTTAGCTGCGGGCTATACCTCGCTGCTTAACAAAATAAACGCGTTATACTTTTTACCGCTGGTCACAAATATGAGTGTTCTGGGCAACATCTATATTTCTTTGCTATTTACCGGGGCTTTGCTCGGGGTTCTGGGAACCTATATTTCCTTGAATCGATTTTTGGATGTTTAAGTTTTGTGAAGAGGTAAGGCGAAATGAACGCGGACAATTATCAAAGAGAATGTTAATTGCTGGGGGTATGGGAGAGAATGAGAAAATATAAACGATATTATGCAATTGTTTTATCTTTGTTTTTATTAATAGGTATAATATTTCCGGTTTGGGCGGATGAGCTGGATGAAAAACAGCAAAAATTACAAGATGTAAGCCGTCAGATCAACCAGCAGAAGACCAGGCTCGATCAGACCAAAAAGAAAGAAAAGACCATAATGGGGCAGTTGCAGAGCTTGGAGCAGAACATAAATAAAACGGAGAAAGAAATCACCGCTTTGGAACAAAGAGTTGTTTTTCTGGAAAACAATATAATACAAACGGAGAATGATATAAAGAAATTGGAGGAGGAGCTTGCTCTTCAGAGTGAAAATTTAGGTGAGCGCTTGGTATTTATCTATGAAAGGGGTAATGTTTCCTATCTGGAAGTTTTGCTGGCAGCCACAGATGTACAGGACTTTTTAACCCGTTATGATATGTTAAATCTTATTGTTGAGCAGGATGTAGAATTAATTGAGTCAATTAATCAGCAAAAAGTTGATTTGGATATGAAGAAGAGCAGTCTGCTAGTTGATAAACAAGAACTTGAAAGTGCCCAAAAGAACCAGGAAAGCAAGAAAGATCAACTGGATTCGCAGCGTGGAGAAAAGACCGGAATACTGGATAGTGTTCGTCAGGAAGCAAAGCAATTCCAAAAGGCATTGGAGGAACTTGAGAAAGCCTCCAATGAACTGGAAACGATGATTAGAAAGCTGCAATCCGGCAGCAGCGGAGTCCAACAGGGAACAGGCACCTATACATGGCCAGCCCCGGGATGCATGAAAGTGACTTCGCCTTATGGAATGAGATATCATCCTATTTTAAAAACCCGAAAATTACATACTGGAATTGATATTGGGGCTTCCCAGGGTAAGAATATTGTTGCTGCAGATAGTGGCACGGTTATATATGCGGGCTGGATGGGAGGTTATGGGCAGGTTACGGTAATTGATCATGGTTTGGTTAACGGTAAGGGAATGTCCACACTCTATGCTCATCAGTCAGCATTTCTGGTAAGTGAAGGAAGCAAAGTTTCCAAAGGTCAGGCTATTGGCAAAGTAGGCAGTACAGGCTGGAGTACCGGTCCTCATCTGCATTTTGAGGTTCGTATAAATGGAACACCAGTCGATCCCACGGGTTATATTCAGTAAGCTGAAGTAAATTACTCAATTTTTGCAGTTGACAGGTTAGAGCGACAAAAGACCGCTTGCTTTGCTATTCTGTCATTGCTATGAAATAGCGTACCTGTCATTGCGAGCGTAGCGCCTACCTGTCATTGCTATGAAAACTCGCGTATTTGTCATTGCTATGAAATTAACGTACTTGTTATTGTAAGCACAGCGCCTTCCTGTCATTGTAAGCACAGCGCCTTCCTGTCATTGCGAGCGCAGCGCCTACCTGTCATTGCGAGCGTAGCGCGGCAATCTTCCCCCAGTAATTGATTACGTAAATAAAAAACGGTCTGACGCTTTTCTTTATCGTGGCGGGTTAAATACCCGTGAGAATTGCGAGCGAAGCGAATTAGATTTAAATGATGAATAGGTTAATTTGGCAAGGGGCAATTCTTGAATTGCCCCTTGCCTTATGAATTGGAAGTCTAAGGTTATATTGCCAGGAATAATTGTGTTAAGATTGCTATTGGAGTAACATATTAAATGGAATAAGTTAATAAAATGTTATGTGGTGGTGGAGATTTGAAAAATAATAGGTTCTTTAAAGCCCTTAATTATTTCTTTTCCTTAATTGGATTTCTGTTTATAACAGGCATAATATTAGCATTTGTAACTAATATGGGGGGGATTGGAACTCTTCTAAGTGTTATGGGTCTTATGAAGACCTATGGCCTTAATGAGATCAACACTTCTCAGGCCATACAAGGAGCTACGGCAGGAATTGTAGATGCCTTGCATGATCCCTATTCCAAGTATTTGGACGAAAAAACCTGGAAAGATTTGCGGGAAAGACTGGAAGCCAAATTTGGAGGAATTGGAGTCTATGTTCTGCAGGATAATGAAGGTCACTTAAAAGTTGTTTCACCTATCAAAGGAACTCCCGCTTACAAAGAGGGCGTAAAACACGGTGATATTATAATAAGAATAAATGGCAGCAGCTCCATAAATATGAGCACTGATGATGCGGTACACCTTATGCGGGGAGATCCGGGAACCCAATTATTGCTCGGAGTTTACCGGGAATCAGATCGCCGGGAATATGATTTCAGAATAGTCCGGGAAATTATTAATGTTCCTTCGGTAGAGGCCAGGGTAACAGAAAGAAATAAGGAAATAGGATATATAATACTAAATCAATTTCATTCCCGATCAGCCCAGGAAATGACTGACAGCCTTAAACAGCTTGTGGAGAAGGATCAAATCAAAGGCTTGATTATTGACTTGCGAAATAATGGGGGTGGAGATTTCGATGTATCCATTGCCATTTCTTCTATTTTCCTTAATGGCGAGGATGTAGTCAGTGTAGCTGATCGCCAGAACAATAAGACAGTACACCGGGCTTCCGGCGGTAAAAATGATATCCCACTGGTTTTGCTGGTTAACGGTGATAGTGCCAGTGCTTCGGAGATTCTGGCCGGGGCATTAAAGGATAATAAACGTGCCGTGCTGGTGGGAGAAAAAACTTATGGCAAAGGATTGGTGCAAACCGTATTTCCCTTGCGTGATGGCGGTGCGCTAAAGCTGACCACCCAGAAGTATTTTACTCCTGATGGCACTGATATTAATGAAGTGGGTATAAGTCCGGATTATGTTGTAAAAAATGATCCGGACAGTGAGCAGGACCTGCAACTGGAAAAAGCGGTCGAAATTATAGAAGCAAAAATATGATGAGGCGAAAAGAGGTTCCCCGCTTCTTTTAGCGGTGGGGTCCTAATTTCACGCTTCGTTGCAGCGGTGCAAAAGAAACTGTTCCGCAGTTTCTTCCGATGCCATAAAGACGTTGCTTGCCGGGAGGTGATTGATTGGAGCAGTCTTGGGAAGTATTGTTAATGATGGGGCGAGTTATAATGGCAACATTTAGGTCGCCCCTTTTTATTATGCTCTATATTATGTTATTTGGAATGGTAGCCTGGCAATACAAGCGTATGGAAGAATTGTCTGCCCGCTTAGTGGGAATAAAGCGCCGCAACTATCTGTATTCAGCCCTGATTTCAACCCTGGCAGGTTTACTGGGAGGAATCATTGGCAGTATACTGCTGGTTCTTGTGGGCATTGATCTGAATAATATCGGCTTAATACAATTATGGATAATTGCCATTCTATTAATGTTAATTAATCCACGATTTCTGTGTTTTGCTTATGCAGGCGGTATATTATCGTTATTTGCCCTGCTAACCGGCTATATTGATATCAATGTAGCGCATTTACTGGCATTGATTGCCATTTTACATATGGCTGAGAGCATTTTAATCTTGCTTAATGGTCATTTTCTGGCCATACCTCTCTATGTAAAGAAAAAGACAGGAATACATGGAGCTTTCAACCTGCAGAAGTTTTGGCCTATACCCCTTATAGCTCTCGTCAGCATGGGATATGGAGATTCCTCGAGCGGGGTTGAGATGCCCCAATGGTGGCCTTTGTTAAGAGATTATACTGGTTTTGTAAGTGAACAGAATTATTCGTTACTGCCGGTACTGGCTATACTGGGCTATGGTGATATAAGTACTACCACCACACCCTGGCTGCGTGCCAAAAAATCGGCCTTTAACCTTTTTATCTTCAGTCTCATTCTGCTTTTATTGACAATCTTTGCTTACCGGTGGAATATTTTGCTGATGGCAGCTGCACTTTTCAGTCCGCTGGGTCATGAACTGCTTATATGGTTGGGAATGCGCGAAGAAAGCAATAAAAAGCCTTTGTATACAGAAGCGCCCCGCGGCCTTGCAGTTTTAGACATACTGCCGGGCAGTCCGGCCAGGCAGGCCGGTATGCTTTCGCAGGATATCATAATGTCTATTAATGGTGAAACTGTTGATTTGACTGGAAAGCTGCGGGATTTAGGATGTGAACCTGGTGAAAATATTATTCAGATTATGCGTAAAGATACAAATATCATTTGCAGGTTTAAGCTTTCAGCCGGGCAGCATGCAGGGATAATCCCGGTTCCTGCTCAGTCCGCATCCAAGTATCTTCTTATTTCAGATGATAGCATTTTTTATCTTGTCCGCCGTTTGTGGCGATCAATAAAATCACGATTAGTTTAGCAGTGCATCTATTATACCGCCTTTCCCTTGCTTTTTTCTTTTATGCAATGAGGAAATTTCTCCTCCCCCAAGCGGTGTCCTTTCCATCAAGCAAGATGTGCCGTCATTACGGAACAGTCAATGCTGAATTGACACTTGCTGACAGGGTTTGGACTTACTCTTGCAGCAAAGAGCTAGACCGCGACATAAACGCCGCCATCAATATCAAAAATGAAAGCTGTCGCCTGCTTGGCATAGCCTAATCAACCATGAGAACCGTTGGGCAAACGGGGATAGCTTGGTAATTATATCGGCATTAGTCGATACGCCCCAAGAAGCCCCCACCTCTAAGCGTTGTTAGCGTGGGTGGCGGGAGTATGTCACATAGTTAACACTATACTCACGAAATGAATACACTATGGAAAAGATATTGAAGAGAGGTTATTTTTGTGGGTTCAAAAGGGAAGATTCGCTATGTGTTTACCAGCAGCAACACCAGCCAGGGATTTCATACCTTTATTCCTGATTTATTACTGGACATAAAAAAAATATATATATTGAAAGGTGCAGCCGGAACCGGCAAGTCAACTTTCATAAGGCTGCTGGGAGAATCGCTGTCTCAACAGGGTTATGAGGTAGAGTTCTGGATTTCAGCTTTAGACCCGGTCAATCCGGATGGGCTATATATTCCTCAATTGGATGCAGCAGTGGTTAACGGGAGCTTGCCTAAGGCGGTAGACCCCAGATATCCAGGAGGACCTGGTGAAATCATTAACCTGGGGATATACTTGGATAAAACAGCCATAGAATCCCAGCATGATCAGATCATGGAGCTTGCGCTGAGAGTAGAAAAGCAGAATAACAAAGCCTATAATATTCTAAAAGATGCTGCTGAACTAAAAGAAGATATCCAAAAAGCAAATACCGGTAATTTGAATAAGGAAAAAATTCAGCAATTGACAGAAAGAGTCGGAGAGGAGATTCTAGGTCCCCGCCAGCGGGAAAAGCACTATTTTGCCAGTGCAGTTACTGCCGATGGAATGATAGACTATATTGACGAATTAAGTGTCACTTGTTTGAAAAGATATGTGTTTAAGGGCCCGCCAGGAAGCGGTATAGCAACAGTTATTAACGAATTGGCTTGTAAGGCTGGTGCAAAAGGGCATTTCCTGGAGTTTTACCACTGCGGCCTTGATTCCGAAAACATAGCTATGCTGATAATCGGTGACTTGCAAATTGCCTTAATAGATGCCGGGGGTTTGGAAATAAGCAGCAAACCCTGGGATATGATTATAGATATGAGCACTTGCCTTGACGATTATGTGCCGGATTTAAAATATGTAAATAATAGTGAGGTTTTTCGCAACTATGAAAGCCAGGTCCTGCAGGCGCAAAAATTACTCGAATGCACCCAGCAAGCTTTGCAGGAGTTGAAAAAAATACATGC
>JAQUBU010000224.1 GCA_028686565.1 Syntrophomonadaceae bacterium | reverse complement strand
ATTGCAGTAATGCTGAATTAGTATTAATCGAAGGTGCTGACCATCGTTTTAGCAATAAGACTATATATAGAGAGGATATTACTATAAAATGGCTGGAGAATAAATTTCTCTGTGCAAAATAAAAGGCTGTTCTGGTTTCAGAACAGCCTTTATTTTTGTGACTTAAAAATTCTAGTAGCTACGGCTTCTTTTTGCCTGGAAGCAATCTCTACAGTAAACCGGTCTGTCACCTGTTGGCTCAAATGGTACTGTTGTTTCTTGACCACATGCAGCACAAATTGTCTTAAACATAGGACGATCTTCTCTGTAACGAGAGTTCCCACCAAAACCATTACGTTGTTGTTTGCGTGCTCTTCTGCAATCGGGGCAACGACCGGGTTCATTTTCAAAACCCTTTTCTGCGTAAAATTCTTGCTCGGATGCTGAGAACAAAAATTCATTACCACAATCTTTACATACTAAATACTTGTCTTCAAACACTTAATCATCCTCCCTTCTGGAAAATACTCTTGGACTTAGTTCCCCAAAAAGGAGATCACTTAAAGAACAAGGCACCAAAATTATAATTCATACTAATCTTGTTGTCAAAGATTATCAGCTAAAAAAATCCATATCCAAATACACTTTCTTGATATATTTAACATTTGACTAAATAGTGATATCATATTAATATCATAATAATATTAAAAATGATAGGAGCTGTTATCATTATGGTTGAGCGGGAGGCACTAAAGTTAAACGGATTTTTGGGGATTATACTTATATTGTTGTTATTTGGATTATCAGTTTTTCTGGTTTTAAACCTTAGTTTTATTAGTGCAATTATTTTTTTTCTTTTAGCTTTAATTTTGTGTACCGGACTGGTAATTGTGCAGCCCAATGAATGCAGAGCATTGACATTTTTTGGACGCTATATAGGAAGTATGCGAAGTAATGGTATGTGGCTGGCGATTCCTATTACCGGACATAAAAAGATATCTTTGAGGGTGCGAAACTTTAACAGTAAAATGCTGAAAGTAAATGATGTACAGGGAAATCCAATCGAAATTGCTGCGGTGGTTGTCTTTAAGGTCGTTGATAGTGCGAGGGCACTATTTGATGTGGATGATTATGAGAAATTTGTTGAAATTCAAAGTGAGACTGCACTTAGACATGTAGCGACCAGATATCCCTATGATATCGTTGAAGGTGAAGGTTATTCACTAAGGGGTAATGCTGATGAAGTTGCTGGTGAATTAGCACGAGAGCTACAGGAAAGGCTTGCTCTGGCCGGGGTTGAAGTGCTTGAAGCCAGACTGACTCACCTGGCATATGCTACGGAAATAGCCAGTGCTATGCTGCAGCGTCAGCAAGCTTCAGCTATCCTGGCAGCCCGTCAGATTATTGTTGAGGGTGCGGTAGGGATGGCTCAAATGGCCTTGGCTCAATTAGAGAATGCTGGTACTCTTGAACTGGATGATGAACGTAAAATGGCCATGATCAACAACTTGCTGGTGGCGATTGTTTCTGACCGTGCTGCCCAGCCGGTAATCAACACCGGCAGTCTTTACTAAATGAGTGGTAATTATGGCTGTTAAGAAAAGTTTTCCGCTAAGGATTAATCCCAAGCTCTATGAAGTATTGGAACGCTGGGCAGCGGATGAGTTCCGCAGTGTAAACTCACATATTGAGTTCTTGTTGCGGGAATCTGCACAAAAAGCGGGCCGTTTATCCTTGGCTGGCAAACTTCCAGTAGAAGAAGCAGAGGATAAGAACAATTAGGATAAATATGGTGTGTCGGCTTTACAAAACCCGTAAAATGTGGTATTTTAATTATTAGTTACCGCTTTTCAGGACATTTGCATGAGTACTCCTGTCAACCAGGAGTACTCATTATTTTTTTACGAAAGGAGTGATTTGCGTGTTAGCAAATTGTCTAATAATTTTTGCTCTAAATACTTTAAGCACCTGTTTAGGAACCTTGAAAACATTATTCCTGAGCCGTCAGGTAATCAAACCAGCATATGTTACAACTTTTCTAGATGCTTTGATTATTGCCTATGCTTTTAAATTGGTTGCTGAGTCATCGGGAATTTCCTATATTATTGCATTTGCCATTGGTAGAATTGCCGGTATATTTTTGGGTAATCTCATAGAAAATAAGTTGGCGATAGGTCTGTTGGAAGTGAGTGTTTTTAAACATCCCCAGGCTGGAAAAGGCTTGGCAGATAAACTTAGAAATATTGGATTTTCGGTAACCACTAGTGTGGGGTATGGTATGGAAGGTAGGGAGAGGTTAATATTAAACATTATTTTGCCTCGTAAACAGTTCCCGCATTTAGAAGAATGCCTGCAACTGGATGGAAGTTATAATATGTCAGTAAAATCGATTAACAAAGCTTATGGGAAAATTGCAGTTCAACATATTGCGATAAATTAGTTTTAGGGGAAGCGGTAGACTAATTATCGCAATTGGATATTTATTTTTATGCATTTTTATAACGAGGCGAAAAGATGTCCCCCGGTTCTTTAAGCGGTCGGGTTCCTATTAACAAAACAGGTGGCGGGTTCTAATCTCCGCCTCGTTGCAGCGGTGCGAAAGAAACTGCTTCGCATCTTCTTCTGATGCTTAAACATATTCCAAATATTAGAATCACCAGCACTATAGCTGGTGATTTTTCATGAAACCATCGAATTTCATAAGTAGGATTGATCCGTTTGCAAGCAGAAGAAACCTTTATGCAGGAGATTTTATCTGTGTGTCGAATTTCCTGAAAATAGCGGTTAACGAAGCTGAATGAAATTATTGCTGGAAAAAGCCGTCTTACTCTGGAACTGCCATGAAATATGGCAATGGTTTTTGCAAGCAATACAGGTAAAGGATAAGACTATTAATGAACTATTTAAGAAGCCGATAACAATAGGTATAAGAGCCAGGAGATTGACTACTGAAGATAAAATATTTTGAAAAATATTCAACTTAGATTTTAAGGAGGTTCTCGTGAAGAATTTTAAAAAGGTATTAGTTGCAAACCGCGGGGAAATTGCAATCCGCATTATCAGAGCATGTCACGAATTAGGTATCAGAACGGTTTCGATATACTCCAATGAAGACAAATTAGCCTTATATAGAACCAAGTCTGATGAATCTTATTTAATTGGAAATAATAAAGGTCCTATTGAAGCCTATTTAGGTATAGAGGAAATTGTCAATCTGGCTGTAAAAAAAGGAGTAGATGCCATTCATCCCGGTTATGGTTTTTTAGCTGAAAATCCGGAGTTTGCCAAGGAATGTCTTGATTCCGGTATTGAGTTTATCGGTCCAACTCATGACATGATGGACAAACTGGGAGATAAGATAAAATCCAAACTTCTAGCCCAGTGTATCGGCGTACCGACTATTCCGGGTGTGGAGAAGCCTATTAAGTCTGATAAGGAGGCAGCAAAATTTGCCAAGAGGTGTGGCTATCCTATCATGCTTAAAGCATCAGCAGGCGGCGGCGGCCGGGGTATGAGAATTGTACACAGAGAAGCTGATTTGCTTAAGGAATTCCACAGTGCTCAAAATGAAGCCCGCAAAGCATTCGGTATAGATGACATCTTTATAGAGAAATATCTTGAAAATCCCAAGCATATTGAAGTCCAAATTCTTGGTGACAATTATGGCAATGTCGTTCATTTGTATGAAAGAGATTGCTCTATTCAACGGCGGCATCAAAAAGTTATAGAATTTACCCCTGCGTTTGCAGTAGCAGAAGACAAGAGGCAGCAAATGTGTACTGATGCCGTGAAAATTGCCCAGTCTGTAAATTATCGCAGTGCAGGGACGGTTGAATTTCTTTTAGACAATCAGGGCAACCATTACTTTATAGAAATGAATCCGCGCATTCAAGTTGAACATACCATTACCGAGATGGTTACCGGTATTGATATAGTGCAGAGCCAAATTCTGATTGCACAGGGTTATAAATTGAATTCCAAGCAAATTGGCATACCTCGGCAAAATAGTGTGAAAAGCAGGGGATATGCCATACAATGCCGGGTTACTACCGAGGACCCTACTAATAGTTTCGCTCCCGACACTGGCAAAATTGATGTTTATAGAACAGGCTCCGGTTTCGGAATCAGGTTAGATGGCGGGAATGGCTATACTGGTTCAATCATCAGCCCCTATTATGATAGTTTGCTGGTTAAAATTATATCCTCGGCCAGAAGCTTTGAAGACTGCATCAATAAATCCAAACGCTCGATTCGGGAAACGATCATAGGTGGTGTCAGGACCAATGAAGCGTTTTTGCTTAATGTGCTATCTCATCCCCAGTTTATTAAAGGGGAATGTGATACTGGATTTATAGACTGCACCCCCGAACTTTTTGATATTACACCCAAGGAAGATTATGAAGC
>JAQUBU010000223.1 GCA_028686565.1 Syntrophomonadaceae bacterium | reverse complement strand
GCAGACATTCATGTGGCGCTCGGGTCGGTCTCCACCGGAGCCCTGTCCTCCACATAAAGAAGAGCATTTTTAGTATTACCAAAAAATTGGCTGATTATTCCATTTACACAGTCTTATTTACACTCCCTAGACAAGGGCCCGGTTCCAGCGTCTGAGAGCCTCTCAGACGCTGGAACCGGGCCCTTGTCTACTTGTCTATTCTTCTTTATCGAGTTCGAATTTTCGGTGCAAAGCTTGAACTGCGATTTCCACTTGATCCTCATCAATTATTGTAGAAATCTTTATTTCCGAAGTACTAATCATATGTATATTGATATTTTCATCAGCCAATGCTTCAAACATGGCTGCGGCTACTCCGGTATTGCTCTGCATTCCTGCCCCGACTATGGATACCTTAGCTACACCTTGCCCACAGGTCATACCAGAAGCACATATCTTTTCAACCAGGCTTTGAACCACGGGAAGAGCTCGGGACAAATCGTTTTCTTCAATGGTAAAGGCTATATCATTTACATCATCCCGCATAGCACTCTGAATAACCATATCTACATTTATGCTATGCTCAGCCAGGGTTTTAAATAGTGTTTTGGCTATACCCGGTTGATCTGGTACATCAAATAGTGCAAAACGAGCACAATTCTTATTATGAGCTATCCCGCTAACAACTCTTTGTCTCTCCATATTTTCTACCTCCGTTACAATGGTTCCTGGATTTGAACTGAAGCTGCTCAATACCTCTACATCAACATTATATAACATGGCAAATTCGGCTGCCCGCGGCTGCAAAACTACTGCTCCCAGGCTGGCCAGTTCCAGCATTTCTTCATAAGATATCTTCGCCAGTTTACGGGCTTCTTTTACGATACGCGGATCGGCTGTATAAACTCCGTCCACATCGGTAAATATCAAGCAGCGTTCTGCTTTCAATCTAGCTGCCAGCGCCACTGCAGTAGTATCCGAACCGCCTCTGCCCAGAGTAGTAATATCGCCCTCAGCGCATAGGCCTTGGAATCCAGCTATAACAACTATATTACCCTGTTTTAGCTCATTTTTGATACGGCTGGTATCAATCCCGGTAATTCTAGCCTTGCTGTAGCTGGAATCACTGCTTATGCCAGCCTGCCAGCCAGTTAGAGAAACCGCTTCACAACCCATGTTTTTAAGGGTCAAGGCCAATAATGCCGCAGATTGTTGTTCTCCCGTAGCCAGCAGCATATCCATTTCACGGCGGCAAAGTTCGCCTCCGGTTGCACTGGCCAAAGTTATCAGTTCATCGGTAGTATCACCCATAGCGGATACTACAACAACCAATTCATGCCCTTCTTGCCTCATGGTTTTTATTCTATGGGCTATATGCTTAATTCTTGCAATAGAGGCCACTGAACTGCCCCCGAATTTTGACACAAGTAATGACAATATAATTCACTCCCAAGTACTTTAGTTCTAGTTTATTCTACTTTTGCTCCCTGCCCGCAAGCTTTAAGAAAAAACAAATGTGATTCTACACCATATTGTGAAAATGCTTTCTGCATTGCTCTGCCTACTTTATCTTTTTCCCTGGTAATAGCTATTAAAGAAGGACCTGAACCACTAATGGCTGCTCCCAAGGCTCCTGCGTCCTTCGCCTTCTGTAAAACCTGCTTGAAACCAGGTATGCTTCTTTGCCGGACTGGTTGAAAAATAACATCATCCATAGCTTTATCAAGATAGCGGAAATCTCCGTTGGATACACTCGCCAATATATAACAGGCTCTTTGTAAATTAGATACCATATCCTGCAAATCGATTGTCTGCGGCAAGAGTTGCCTGGATTTTTCTGTGGGTACTTCAAAATCAGGTACAACAAGTACCAGGTCAATATCTGCCGGGAAATTTATTTTTTGGAAATATACTTCACCATCATGAAGCATGCTGGTGGTGAGACCGCCATTGAATGCGGGCACCACATTATCGGCATGCCCTTCCATTTGTACTGCCCATTTTAATAAATCATGATTTGAAAATCTTTCCTGCAAAATCTTATTTGCAGCCAACAGCCCGGCCGTAATAGCAGCAGCACTGCTTCCCAAACCCTTGCCGATGGGAATATCGTTCATAATGGTCAAGCTCAACCCGGGAATATCAATTTCTGCCTCTTGAAAGACCTTATTCATGGCAGCAAGCAATAAATTATTGTCTATTTGTTCTACAATGGTATCTTTTCCTTCACCCTGCCAAATAATCTTATTGGTATGACCGGATAAATTCACATCCACCTGCAAAAACAAGTTCAAAGCCAAACCCAGAGTATCAAATCCTGGACCTAGATTGGCACTTGTTGCCGGGACCTTTACAGTGAACATAAATCCTCCTTTTGCCTTCATTATATTAATATACTTCCCTATCTGTTCCTTCCACCCTTATAACATTGTTGATTTCAGATACAATGCTCATACCTTTAAGAACCGTCAGAGAATCTCGCAGATTTTGTTCTCTTACTTGATGAGTAATCAGTATCAATTCCGCTTTGTCATCTTGACTGGTTTTCTGCATTACTGCAGCAATACTAACATTATTATTGCCAAATACTCCGGCAATTCCTGCCAATACACCAGGCCTGTCTTTAACGGTCATGCGAATATAATATTGAGATTCAAGCTGGTTAATATCAAGTATCTTCTTTTCTTCATAACAGGTGCAGCCAATTCTGGCATTACAATTATGCATTATATTACGGCTAATCTCCATTATGTCGCCAATAACTGAACTGGCTGTAGGCATTTGCCCTGCTCCCCGTCCATAATGCATAACTTCCCCTACCGCATCGCCCCGTACAAATACTGCATTAAATACATCGTTTACTCCTGCCAAAGGATGGGTTTTAGGAATAAATGCGGGATGGACCCTAACTTGAATCTGCTTATTTTCATCTTCCTTGGCAATTGCCAAAAGCTTGATTACATATCCTAATTGTCTGCCGTATTGAATATCCGCAGCGCTAATCGAGGTTATTCCTTCAACATAGACATCATCAAAAGTTACCCTGCTATTAAAAGCAATAGAGGACAAAATAGCTATCTTGCGGGCTGCATCCAAACCACAGACATCGGCAGTAGGATCTGCTTCGGCATAGCCAAGCTCTTGAGCTTCCGCCAGAACCTCTGCAAAGGCCCGGCCTTCTGAACTCATTTTGGTTAATATATAATTGGTGGTTCCGTTAAGAATGCCAATTACTTCTTGAATCTGATTGGCAGCCAGAGATTGTTTTAAAGGGTATATTATGGGTATTCCGCCCGCAACACTTGCCTCAAAATAAAAATCGACCTTTTTCTCCGTAGCTTTTTCAAATATCCCCTGGCCTTTAACAGCAATAAGGTCCTTGTTGGCGGTAACCACATGTTTTCCCTTATCCATCGCAGCCATAATCAAGCTGTTAGCTAATTCAATACCACCTATCACTTCAACAACGATTTTTACATCATCATCATTGAGAATGATATCGAAATCATTCACAATCATCTCCATATTAATACCAGCTGCCAGACATTTATTAATATCTTTTTCCATGACATATTTTATTTCTATAGTATCTCCGATTCTATTTGCAATCATTTCGCGATTGTTTTTGAGCAGTTTGACTACTCCGGAGCCAACAGTACCGCAACCCAGCAAAGCAATGTAAATCATTGTCGATCCTCCCATTTAACTTATACAGCTTATTCATTTTTAGTATTTAATTCTGTCATATGGCTCCAAAAAGTTAAACTTTTAGCCAACAATCAGTATATTGACCTTCCAACAGGCAATACATCGATATTATAACACTGCCGAAAAATAATGACAACGAAACCACTACCGGAGGAGAGGGGAAAGGCAGGAAATTAGAGGAAATTGATCTTGCCGCTGTTAAATAGACGCAAACAAGCTTTCACCACATCAGCGTCATATAGAATACCACTGTATCTAGTTATTTCATCCATTGCCACATTCACGCCTAAAGCCGGCCGGTATGGCCGATGTGATGACATGGCTTCGACTACATCAGCTACTGCTAATATTCGTGCCTCAAAAATTATTTCTTCGCCAGCAACTCCCAGAGGGTATCCGGACCCGTCCATTCTTTCATGGTGTTGCAGTATAGCCTTGGCAATTTGAGGAGCAAATGGTATGGTTTTGACTATTTCGTAACTGGCCTGAGGATGGGATTTTATAAAAAGCTTTTCAATATGACCTAACTTGCCCGGTTTACTCATTATCTCTGAAGATATTTGCATCTTGCCAATATCGTGAAGTATGGCTGCTGTAAATATATCTTCACAGTCGCTCTCGCTCAAGCCTAGTTCCTGAGCTATAGCTGATGCTAAGACGGCTACACGCTTTTGGTGTCCGGCATTATAAGGATTTCTCTTTTCAGAGGTAGTAG
>JAQUBU010000222.1 GCA_028686565.1 Syntrophomonadaceae bacterium | reverse complement strand
ACCATATTTTCATCCTCCTTTTTATCCAAATCTGCCGGTTATATAATCTTCAGTCCTATTATCACGAGGATTAACAAACAATTCATCGGTACGATTGAATTCCACCAGCTTGCCGTTCAGGAAAAATCCGGTATAATCCGAAACCCGAGCAGCCTGCTGCATATTATGGGTTACTATTACAATAGTATAATAGTTTTTTAATTCAGCTATGAGATCTTCCAGTTTGGATGTGGATATGGGGTCCAGAGCCGATGCCGGTTCATCCATTAAAATTACCTGCGGCTCCACGGCCAGAACCCGGGCAATAACCAGTCGCTGCTGCTGTCCGCCCGACAGGCGCGCCGCCGATGAGTTCAAGCGATCACTGACCTCTTGCCACAGGTTGGCGGCCTTAAGGCTTCTTTCAACTATTTCATCCAGGCGGTTTCTATCTTTTATCCCGTGAATTTTAGGTCCATAAGCTACGTTTTCATAGATGGACATCGGAAACACTGACGGTTTTTGAAATACCATGCCAACTTTTTTGCGCAGATCCACTACATTTACTTCTTTATCATAGATGGCATAATCATCCATAAAAACCTGCCCCTCAATCCTGGTCCCCTCAATGAGTTCATTCAAACGGTTGAGGGTGCGCAGAAAAGTGGATTTGCCGCATCCCGAAGGTCCTATAAGAGCAGTAACCCGATTTTCTTCAACATCCATATTAATATTATAAAGAGCCTGAAAATCCCCATAAAATAAATTAATATCCTTGCTTTTTATCTTGATCCGATTTGCCATTAGTTCTTTCACCCCCTATACAGGTGACAAGGGGACGGGGTTGTTGACAACCGAGGGAACCAGGTTGTCAACAACCCCGTCCCCTTGTCACTTTTTGGATGACACAACAATAACGTCCCCTTGTGTCCCTTGTGTCACCGTCCCCTTGTCACTCCAAGCCTGCGCAGGCTCAAATTGGCCAGGTAGTTAATAATTATCACCAGGACTACAATAAGAACCGCTGTGGCAAAGGCTCTTTCCATTGATAAGCCTTCCATGGCCAGGATATACAAGTGTACTGACATGGTCCGGGCGGGATCAGCCAGGCTTAAGGGCATACCCAGCGAACTTCCGGCGGTAAGTATGATTGCTGCAGTTTCCCCAATCGCCCGGCCTATGGAAAGAATAACTCCGGTAAGTATTCCGGGAACGGCAGCAGGCAAAATAATCCTGCTGATGGTCTGCCATTTGCTGGCACCCAGGGCCAGGCTGTTCTCGCGATATTCGCCAGGAACACTTAGAAATGCCTCCTGCGCTGTTCTGGTTATAGTAGGCAATATCATAATAGCCAAGGTTAATCCCCCTGATATTATGGACCATCCCATATTCATGAATATTACGAAAAACACAAAACCAAACAGCCCATATATTATTGAAGGAATACCTGCCAGGGTTTCTGCCGTAAGATTGACTATAAAAGCAAAGCGGCTTTTCTGGCGGTCATATTCCTCCAGGTAGATGGCCGTAGCCACTCCCAAAGGAACCGCTATCAACAAGGACACCGCGGTAAGATACAAGGTACCGATTATAGTTGTAGATATTCCGCCTTCCTTCCCCGCTCTTTTAGGAGCCTGCAAAATGAAATCGAGATTTACATGAGCCAAACCTTTAACAAAGATATAACCGATAACCGCAATCAGTATACCCACAATAACTAATGCCGATAACCAGAATAATACTGTTATCATTTTCTCTTTAAAATTAGTTTGCAACATTTTGACTCCCTGCCTTTGCCGAGATATTCACAATAAGATTAAGCGCAACTATAAAAACAAACAATACGGTTCCGGTCGCAAACAGGGCTGCCTGGTGATCTCCAGCTGCATAACCCATCTCCAGCACAATGTTGCTGGTCATGGTTCGCACTGCTGAAAGCGGGCCATCCGGAATAATGGTGGAATTGCCGGTAACCATCACCACTGCCATAGTCTCGCCTATAGCCCGGCCCATACCCAAAACTATAGCAGTAATGATACCCGAACGGGCTGCAGGTACAATTACTCTTCTGATGGTCTGGTAATGGGTAGCCCCCAATGCCAGCGACCCTTCCTTGTATTCCCGGGGCACCGCTATTATCGCATCCCGGGATATATTAATCAGGGTCGGCAGGATCATAATGCCCAGAATTATAGCACCAGCCAGCACACTCATTCCGTTGCCGCCCAAATACTGCCTTATCAGCGGCACAATGACCACCAGACCAAAGAATCCATACACTACTGAAGGAATACCCGCCAGCAGTTCCACCATCCGAGCCATTAAATTCCCCACTGGAGCAGGGGCTATTTCAGCCATAAATACAGCGGTCAGCAAGCCCAGCGGAACTGACCACAGCATGGATGCCAGGGTTACCGCCAGCGAACCGATAAACATGGTTCCTATCCCAAAGGAACCACGAGTAGGGTCCCATTTTAAGTTAAACAGAAAATCATGTAAACCGATTTTGCTTATTAGAGGCAATCCCCTTACCAGAATAAAAAGAGCTATTAAAACAATGGCCAGAATAGAGATTCCTGCGCAGATCATCAATAGTTTTTCAATCATATACTCGCCACTGAGCTTTAATTTCTTTCTGCCCTTGCTGCTATCTATCCGCTTATATGTTTTGCTTTTCATTCTGCTGCCCTCTAAATAATTGTCAATCATTTCACACCAGCTTTTCCTTGTCAATTTACCTGTATATATCTACTTAAAATACAAGAGTACTCATTTTTGTACTCTTAAGATAGCATTTCAATGTTAAGCCCCCGAGAACAAAACTTAAAGTCTTCCTTTATTTAATGTAAACAAAGTGTTAATTTGCAAAATGAAGAAACCCGTCTTCACGAAGTAAAGCGGGCTAAAATTCTGAGAGTAATGACATCCATCCTTTCAGCCTCTTAGTGGTCTGTCGGACTGCCCATACTCTGCTAATTTATCTACTGGGGAAGAACGGTAACAGCTCGGGGTCTGCGCCGCCTCCCCTTTTCCATATTTCCTATCTAAAAGAGATTTGCCCCCTTCCGGCAAAGAGTTTTCGCTTAGGCAGCTTACTCACTCTCTGTCTTCGCCAGGGTTAATCGGTTAATCCCTGTTTATTGGGTTGATTAGAAATTTATTTAATGCTAATCGCACCTTCATCAATGAGTACTTGCTGACCCTCATCACTTAGAACAAATTCAATAAAGCCTTTTGCCAAAGCATTCGGCTGTTCTTTAGTCAGGTACAGGAAGGGACGGGATATTTTGTAACTGCCATTTTTGATGTTTGCTTCGCTGGGTTCCGCACCGTCAATCTTAAGCCCTTTAACATCCTGGTTAAGCGATGCCAAGGAAACAAATCCGATAGCTTGGGGATCACCTGCTACAGTTGTTCTCACCGCACCGGTAGAATTCTGTATAATTACTTTATTAGTGATGGACTGTTTTTCCATCACTATGTCCTCAAAAGCACCCCGGGTTCCGGAGCCGGCTTCTCTGCATACTACCGTAATAACTGCATCTTCTCCGCCTACTTCTTTCCAATTCTTAATGTTGCCCAGGTAGATGTTCTTTACATCCTCCATTTTCAACGCTGTAAGCTTATTGGCGGAATTGACTATTATAGCAATGCCATCAAGTGCTATTTTGTTTTCCACCAGACCCGGCTTTTCCTCTTCCTTCAATTCACGAGAACTGGAACCAATGTCAGCAGCTCCAGATTTGGCTGCTTCTACGCCCTGGCTGGAACCCCCGCCCTGTACGTTAATCTGGACCTGGGGATTTTGTTCGCGGAATTTTTCAACTAATACCTCGCTAAATGGCTGTATTGAAGTGGAACCGGCAATCGTCAATTTCCCGCTTAATTGCTGAGCAGTTTTTTCTCCATCTTCCTTAACCTGATCTTCTGCCTTGCTTCCACAGCCACTTACCAAAGCAGCTGTCAACAGCAAGAAGACTAAAACAATGAAACTGGTGGTTCTTCTTAATGATGTTGATATCATCTTCTCTTTTCCTCCTAAAATAATTTTTATAAATTTTTGGTGCACCTTTTCTTAATTTAAGATAACACTCCATTGTTAAAGCTATTGGCGTTAATGTTTAAAATTGTTCGTTTGCAAGGTAAATATTATGTAAAAAACCATTCAGATATATCACCAAAACAACGAAAAACGTCTGCACTCAGGCAGACGCAGATTTGTTCCAATTAATTTCAAATTTTATCTTTATCCAAAGGTTTAGTAACTCAACTTTCGCAGTTGCCTTGTAACGATACGAAAAGACCTCCCCCGCTTCCTTAAGCGCTTGGTTCCTACTAACAAAACAGGCGGTGTGTTGCCCCCTACGGGGACCACTTATATTAATCCCTTCGTGAATACTTCCTTGTGTTGAAACTGCTCTGCAGTTTCTTTCGGCGCTTAAATACAACATAGTAAGGTAG
>JAQUBU010000221.1 GCA_028686565.1 Syntrophomonadaceae bacterium | reverse complement strand
CTGTGTCATTTCGTCGAAATGACACAGCAAAAACGTCCCCTTGTGTCACCAAAACGTCCCCTTGTGTCACCCGTCCCCTTGTCTCCCCAAAAAAAGAAGCCGCCTGGAAGGGCGGCTTTGCTCATATATGTATTAATAAGTTATATATGAGCATATAAATGGGGAAGGGAAAGTAAAGGCTTACAATAAAGTTCTTGTTAAAGTTAATTATCAGTTTCATTGTTAACTTGATAAAAAGAGCTTATAAACTAAATATTTTCTGATACCTGATAAGTAGTTATGAAGTTTCTACAACTGGTTTTACAGTGTTTCAACTTTATTGCCTAAGCTAATAACAATTTATGAAGCAAGGGGGGAAAAGGTTACAAAATGAAGGAAAGAAATTATAAGATTGGTGAGGTAGCTGAATTATTAGGCATAGAACAGTATACTTTGCGTTATTTGGAGAGCACTTTAGGCTTAAAAATCAAGCGCAATGAACGCAGCGACCGGCTATACACTGAATCAGACCTGGAAACCCTTAAATTAGTTTTGCAACTCAAAGAACGTGGACTTAATACTACAGCAATCAAGCTGGCTCTGGAGAATGCTGAGGAAAAGGAAGAGACTGGAATAGCGACTGCCGGAAATTCTTTAAACCTCAATTTGCTGGAGGTAGTGTCAATTACCAAGAGCATCTATGAACAAAACAGCGAGTTAATGGAGCAGAATCGCAAGCTGGAAAAACGCATGGAAAAACTTGAGGAAAAGATCGAAAAGCGCAATCTGGAGAGGGAAAGAAAAATTGATGATTTCTTAAGTCTTTGGAAGGCGGAACAAGAGGGCAAGGGTAGATCCTGGCTGTCTAAAATATGGGGAAAATAGGATCATTATTAAATCCAAACTCTATTACTTCCCTGGCTACTTCACAATTATGGGTGCCCCTGACGTTTTATGGCATGTCTTTCAAGATTATATTAATAAATTGTTAGGTTCTAGTGAGGAAGTCCAAGAGGCATAACAATTTGTATTTAGTGGTTTGAGCATGGTCGTGAACAGGCAGATTGTGCTTATTCTCTTGTTGGGAAAGATGAGCTCTAAAATCACTTAGCAGGGCTTTGCGGGCATATGCATATTCACTTATCCAGTCTAAAGCCTTATGGTCAGTTAACAAAAAGTTTTTATGCAATTCAGGGTAGATTTCTTCCTTGTTTGGCTGTTCCTGATCGCTGCTGACTAATTGTGATCTGGCCATATCAAGGTAGATATTTATTGTTTCCGGCGCAGTTTCTCTGCTTATGTCGAGACGCCATACCAACTCCTGTCCGCAGAATCGCTCAAGCCCCACTTTGCTGTCCGCTTCTTCCACCTCATAAATTTTACAGCTTAACAATTGACTATCAACAGCGAGATTATAATGGGAATCGGGATTAAAGGAAAAAATCTTATATTTTGTGTCAATATCCAATTCCAGGTTAGCGGTATCGAAACGGATTTTTTCCAGCTCCGGCATATTATTTTCCGGGTTAATCCGTTCTATATAGAATTGAAAGGGGAAAATAGTCTTGACCCGGCTATATGCAGCCAGACCTTCTGTATTCCATTTGCTAAGCCCGCGCACTACATTTAAATCCAAATCTTTAGGCTGGATCAAGGTTATCCCCGTGCAAAGCTCTTGTACCATTTTGGTTACTCCTGTGATTTGGGAAGCTCCGCCCTGCAGAAGCACATAATCAAGCTTCCAATGATGACCGTCATGAAGGTTAAGGTTTTGAGCACGCATTTTTACTGATTCATTGAAAAATATTTTAAGCCGGTTAAAGACATGTTCGAGCTGGTGCTTGAACATATTCTGATCGATTTCCAGTTGCAGGGACTTCCCGCCATAAAAATCTGGAATATCAATGCAGCTTCGTTCCTGACTGCTCATTTCAATTTTAAGCTTTTCAGCCTGCCGCATTAAACTGTTAAAAATAAATTTATCGCGGGAAGAGATAAAATTTTCATTTAAGAATTGTTCAGGTAATTCTTCTCCATACTTCATGCGAAAGCAAGGAAACAGGATACGCTTTAATATGTTGCGGTCAATTTCCGAGCCGGAAAAGACATCGCTGCCGAGTTGCAGCTGAGTTTCCAGAAGGATTTCGCGGCTATCCTGCAATACTCGCAGAAAACTAAAATCGCTGGTTCCGCCCCCTATATCTATACATAATATATCGCCCTGCAGAGGATTTTCCGGGTGGCTTATATTGTATCCGCCGATAGCTGCAACCGGCTCGGGTATTAAGTATATATTTTCTACCTTAAAAATATCCCGGGCGGCTTCCAATAATATGCGGCGGGAATTAAGGCCAAAATAATTGGGAACAGATAAACTTATGGATTTTAGATTAAGATGAGGGTTTCGGCCATAAAGATATTCTTGTTCAAGGAAGCTGAAAAACTCCTGTATTATTTGAGTCAGTTTGAATGGTCCCAGTGAAAAATCCGGATTTCTTTTTAATGCCAGTTTAAAAAAGTCGGTCCGGATGGCCCCGGGTTCCTCCAGCCGATAAGCCAGATTGCCAAAAAACAAGCGGGGTATTGATGGCAGCCAGGTAACAACACTGGGAATCCGTTGTCCGTTTCCTGCCAGGTTAATGAATTGCCCGCCATCCCAATAGCCTAATTTGGTATATGAAGTTCCGAAGTCTATTCCTAATTGCATATTAACCTCAATCGTTTGCGGAAGAAACAAGCTCATGGCTTACAACCAGGTAAGGCATTTCTTCTTCGCGCAGTTCTTCTACTCTTATGATAAATATATCACCCTCCTCATGGAGGATTGTGTTACTGGCATATTCACTGATACGAGTTTCAACATGGTGTTTGTCCAGCAGTTCAAGATAATCATAGGGAAACAAATGACCTTTTTCGAGGGTAATATGTTCAACTCTAATCTGCATGTCTTTCCAGGCGCGAGATAAATTTCGAGGTGCCAGGAGTCTATCCAAATCTGTTTTGATGTCCGTAATCATATTCAAGTATGATCCAGTCATTTTGCTAAAATTAACGAGTTGGGAATGGACCTTGGCAGAGTGAATTTGTTTTTCACTTAGCATTTGCAGGCGAAGTTGAAAATAAGACATTTCAAGCTTTAATTTGCCTAAAAGCTCATTTGAAGGAAAAAAATCGCTAATTTCATTATTGCCGGTTAATGTATCAAACCAGCTACGGGCTTTAGCAAGTATATCCCTGGACTTGCCGAGAAAATATAAGAAGTCAGCTTCACCGGTTAGAGGGAAATTATTTGCCAGCTCAGAAACCTCTTTTATAATAGTATCCAGACTAGCCAGCAATTGGCCGGGATATCCGCTTTTAATGCGACTTACCCAGCTTACTGGCTGCAAGAGCTGTTTATAGCGATTAGGACCTAAATCGACTGCTTTTTCAAGGATGTACAACAAACCATTAATATAAAGCAGAAAATCCTGTGCAGACCGTTCGAATTGATTCTGCTTGCCGCTTTGTCGATATTGTGTGAGCAGAGAATCTTTAACCAGCAGAGGCTCCAAAATATTACGCTGGTAAAATGCCTGGATGGATTTATCTGTTTTATCGATAAGCGCAGCTAGAGCCAGGAGCGATTCGGCCCTGGCTTTTTCAGCTAATTTACGATGGGATTCTTTATCCAAGGCTAGCTTCACCAGGGAATTTCTTAACTTACGCAGTTCGATCAGCAGATAATTATGAGCATCCATGAGCAGAGGCTGATTTTCATCCAAATAACTGAAAACATTTAAAAGATCAAGAGGTATTAAAGCTTTTTTTATGATATTCATTAATTCCATATCCTCAGCCAGCAGCTTTAAACCCTGAATTAATTCATGCAAGGCGAGCAAATCAGACTGAATGCTTTTTAAAGCGTAATACAGTTCGAGCTTATATTGTTCCAAATCTCCAGCCAATGAAAACTGCTGTTCTTTATTTTCAATTTGCCAGTCAGCTAAAAGCGATATTATTTTCTTGCACTGGTTATATAATTTAGTATAGCGCTTGAGGTTGGCCATGATATCATGCTTTATCATATCTTCTTGACGACTTAGCTGCAATAAATCGGATATATCTGCTCGGACAGCATTTTTGAAGTCGGGACAAAACTTTTCAATAAAGCTTCTATAATAAAAAGAATTCAATTCATAGATATAATGTTCCACATTTTCACGTAAATCAGAATCGCCAGAATTAATCCGGCATAAATTTGCAATTTCCTGGTTCAATTGCAGCAAAAATGAATCAAAATTACTTTGATAAGTATTAAAGTAATCATTAATAGTCATGTAAGAAAGTCCTTTCAACTTGATCCCAATGTTTTGCATACAGATAATACATTCCACGAGCATATTCCACGGGCATATTCCATGGGGACATTCCATGGCGACATTCCTCCGCCGGAGGTGTGTCCCCGTACCTTGGGATGTATT
>JAQUBU010000220.1 GCA_028686565.1 Syntrophomonadaceae bacterium | reverse complement strand
GGCAGGACAAATAACCGGTGTCGAAGGGTATATGGAGTCAGCCGCCACGGGTATTATTGCTGGTCTTAATGCCGTTCGCTGCTTAACCGGCCGTCAACTGATAGTGCCGGAAAAAAACACAATGATAGGTGCTTTACTTAATTTTATAACAACTTCCAGCAGTGAAAATTTCCAGCCGATAAATGCCAACTTTGGAATTTTACCCCCTCTGGAAAAGACTATCAAAGACAAACAAAAACGATATACAGCATATGCAAACAGGGCAATTGCTAAAATGCAAGAATTTTCAGAATTGTCGCAAAAACAGTTGTAAACTGGCAATTCTTATGATAGCATTTTCGTATAAATACCAGAAAGTTGAGGGGATTATTGTGCTTTTTCAACATATAGATGGTTTTCTTAGTCATTTGCGCGTTGAAAAAAGTGCCTCTAACTTAACACTGCTTGGTTACAAAACTGATTTATCTCAGTTTTTTAATTTTCTATCATTAAAGTATTCTCTCCCCAAAGAAGAGATCACCAACGATTTATTTAATCACCGCACGGTCAGAGAATATCTTACTGATATGCAAGAGAAGGGTTTAAGCAGGGCTACTATGGCCAGGAAACTAGCTGCGTTACGCTCTTTTGTGAAGTTTTTATGCCGGGAGAATATAATTGCAGGCAATCCTATTGCTGCAGTTGCTACACCCAAGCAAGATAAAAAATTGCCTAAATTCCTCTATTCTCCCGAAATTGATCTGCTGATGGCTGCTCCTGATTTATTAACAGCCTCCGGTAAAAGAGATAAAGCTATTTTAGAAACTTTATATGCGGCGGGCTTGCGGGTAAGTGAATTGGTAGGCCTGGATGTTGATGATCTGGATTTTAAAGAATATTTTATTAAGGTTAGGGGGAAAGGCCGGCGGGAGAGAATTGTACCTCTAGGCAGCATGGCCAGCGAGGCATTGACTATTTATCTTGATAAAGGCAGATCCAAATTGGGGAAAAGGGACACAATTACCAGTGCGGTTTTTTTGAACCGTTTTGGCAATCGCCTGTCAGCTCGGAGTGTCCGAACTATTTTAAATAAATACGTTGAGGATATTGCATTAAATCAAAAAATTAGTCCCCATACATTACGTCATTCATTCGCTACTCACTTGCTAAATGGCGGCGCAGACTTGCGTTCAGTTCAGGAACTTTTAGGACATGTCAAGTTGTCAACTACTCAGATATATACACATCTTACCCGCGAAAAAATTAAAAACACTTTTGATGAAAATCATCCACGGAGGTAGATTATGTTTGATGCTACAACCATAGTAGCCGTAAGAAGAGGGAAGCAGACTGCCATTGCTGGTGATGGACAGGTAACATTTGGTCAGAATATGGTGATGAAGCAAAAAGCCAAAAAAATCAGGCGTCTTTATGATGGGAAAGTAATAGCAGGTTTTGCCGGGGCTGTAGCTGACGCCTTTACCCTTTTTGCCAAGTTTGAAGAAAAACTCAAGCAAGCCGGGGGAAATTTAACCAAAGCAGCAGTTGAGATCGCCAAGGAATGGAGATCGGATCGGGTGCTGCGCAAGTTGGAAGCCCTTTTAATCGTGGCTGACAGCGAAAAGATGTTTATAATTTCGGGTAATGGTGAATTGATAGAACCTGATGACGGTATAACTGCTATTGGTTCGGGAGGAGCATATGCATTGGCATCAGCGCGGGCATTAAGTAAATTTACGGAAATGACGGCATCAGCGATAGCTGTTGAGTCTTTAAAAATTGCAGCTGATATTTGCATATATACGAATGATCATATTTCGGTGGAAGTTATTGAATAATTGAGCAAAGGAGTTTGTGATTTGCACAATTTAACACCAAAAGAGATTATTGAAGAGCTTGATAAGTATATTGTAGGGCAAAAAGATGCCAAAAAGGCGGTGGCTATTGCCCTGCGCAACAGATACCGCAGAAAACAACTGCCTTCTGAAATCAGCGAAGAAATATATCCCAAGAATATTATTATGATTGGTTCTACGGGAGTCGGCAAGACGGAAATTGCGCGGAGATTGGCCAAGCTGGTAAAAGCCCCTTTTATAAAAGTTGAAGCCAGCAAATTTACTGAAGTCGGGTATGTGGGCCGTGATGTAGATTCGATGATCAGGGACTTGGTGGAAATATCCATTCGCATGGTTAAACAGGAAAAAATGCAGAGTGTTGAAGAAAAGGGCCGAGATTTAGCCGAAGATCGTTTAGTTGAATACATTCTTCCTTTACCGGCTAAAAAGAACCGGAGTTCTAAAAATCCTTTTGAGTTTCTATTAGGACAGAGCCAGGATGCGTACGATGTGGATGAAGATCAGGAAAGGCGAACCAGTGAAATAATAGAGCAAAGAAAAATAATCAAACAAAAAGTCAAGCGTCTGGAGCTGGAGGATGAAATCATAGAGATAGAAGTTGAGGAGAAAAACCCTTCTTTCATGGAGATAATCTCTGGTTCGGGAGTAGAAGAAATGGGTGTAAATCTTCAGGATATGTTAGGAAGTATTTTGCCCAAAAACAAAAAGAAACGGAAAGTCAGATTAGAGGAAGCCAGGAGAATACTAACCCAGGAAGAAAGTCAAGCATTGCTGGACATGGATGAAATTCGCCGTGAAGCAATTAAACGGGTGGAGGAAAACGGCATTGTATTTCTTGATGAGATAGATAAGATTGCTGGCAAAGAGAACAGTTATGGACCGGATATTTCCCGAGGGGGAGTCCAGCGTGACATCTTGCCGGTGATAGAAGGTTCTACGATAATTACCAAACATGGTCCGGCTAAAACTGATCATATTCTGTTTATAGCTGCCGGAGCATTTCATATAAGTAAACCTTCTGACCTGATTCCTGAACTACAGGGAAGGTTTCCCATAAGAGTAGAATTGGAAAGTCTGACATGCCATGATTTGGAGAGAATTTTAAAAGAACCGCACAATTCCTTGCTTAAACAATATAAGGCTTTGCTATCTACTGAGAAACTGATTATCAATTTTTCTCCCGAAGCGGTAAGTTATATTGCTGAGATAGCTTTTGAAGTTAACAGCAGAACGGAAAACATAGGTGCCCGCAGACTGCATACAATAATGGAAAAGGTATTGGAAGATCTTTTGTTCGAAGCACCGGATATGGCAGGACAAGAGATTAATATTGATGTTGCTTATGTTTCCCAAAGGTTAAAGGAAATCGTGGAAAACGATGACCTTAGCAGATATATTTTATAGGAGGTGATTGAATGCCAAGAACATTATTAGAAAAATCAAGATCAATTAACAAGATACTTCAGAAGATTGCGGGTCACCCGGTTGATTTTTTTGAAATAGCCGAGGTATTGTCAAAGAATCTGGAATGTACAGTTTTTATTATTGGCCGAAGAGGGCAAATAGGGGGATATGCTTTCAGCGAGGCTGCAGTTTGTGATCAAATTGACGAATTAAAAAATCATGCTGAGCGTTTTCCGGAAAGTTTTAACCAGGAGCTATTAAATATTTATGAAACCCAGACCAATATAATTTTTAAAGATGGGCGTAAATGTTTGTTCAATCCCAATAATATTAATTGTAATTGTTCAGCTCGTATTTGGTCTATAACCCCGGTATTTGGAGGAGCCAGAAGAATTGGCACTCTAATCTTGATGCGTGAAAAAATGGGCTTTAGTGATGAGGATATTGTCTTAATTGAATATGGGGCTATAGTCATGGCTAATGAAATTATGCGTATCAGAACCGAGAGAATTGAAGAAGAAGCCCGAAAAAGAGCATCAGTTCAAATTGCTTTAGCCACCTTGTCATATTCGGAAAAAGAAGCTATAGATCACATCATGGCAGAACTCAATGGTAAGGAAGGACTTTTAGTTGCCAGCAGAATTGCTGATAAAGTTGGTATTACTCGTTCGGTAATTGTAAGTGCTTTAAGAAAATTCGAGAGTGCCGGGGTTATTGAATCCAGGTCTTTGGGGATGAAAGGAACGTATATCAAGGTATTGAACGACTTTCTATTTGAAGAGTTAAGAAATAATGCTTGATATTTTGAAGATCTTAAACGGAATAATCGCCAAAATACTTTCCAGAATATAAGAATAGTTCCGATCTGTGTCAAAAAAACCATATAGTTGTAGGACCAATGACTGACTATCCGGTCAGTCATTTTTATGTTTTAATGATTTCATGTAAATAGAAGGATATTAGAAATTGAGGTAGAACTATAGAAAATGGGAGTATATTGTTAACAAAGATTTATTACTGGAAAATAGTCCAAATAAATCATGTTACAATATTATACTTGATAATAACAAATATTAACAATTATACTATGAAGCAGGAATTATGAGAAATAAAAAGAAATAAGACCTTAATATGCTGTAAGGGGTTGATAGGATGCTGGAAAAAATATTCAATTCACAAACCAATATATTATTGAATAAAGCCATGGATGCAGCAAGCTTAAGAAATGATGTAATAGCCA
>JAQUBU010000219.1 GCA_028686565.1 Syntrophomonadaceae bacterium | reverse complement strand
TGCAACCATGGTTATAGCAATAGTCGCCTCTCGGGGGCTAAGGTCAAGGTTTAATAGAACCAATGGTGCCAGGTATCTTTGGAATATGGTTATCAAGACTGCAGCCAGGGCTTCTGCAGGTATCCCGAATATCAGACGTGATATATTATCCATTTCTCTCAGTTTTTCCAATATCCCTGATTCAATTAAAGCTCGTACCATAATACTCATAATTAAAAGCAATGGAAGCACTTCCGTGAAAAAACCTGCGAAACGAGTTTTTACTTTGTACCACAGATTGGCGGCAACTGGAATCCGCAGCGGCGGCAATTCATAAATGAAGCTTTCTTCCAATGGCATAAAATGCTTTAGTATATATCCCAATACCACTAAAACTGATAGCATGCTTAAGACCAATACCAGCAATGATGCATGAAAATAGGCAATAACCATAGCCATAATACCAAGGGTAGCTGCACAGGGAATAACGATACTTAAGAGAGTTATGGTAATAAACCGCTGCCCGGCACCAGGTAATACACGAGTCGCCAAAACCGCTGGTGTGCGGCATCCAAACCCTAATGATAAAGGAATAACCGCCTGTCCTGAAACCCCTATCAAGCTGCCTGCCCTTTCCAATGCCACTGTATAGCGAGGTAATAGTCCAGTATCCTCAAGTACAGCCATTAACAAACTGACCATCAGCATAGCAGGCATAATGATGGTAAAAGGAATTATTATACCTTCGGGAACAGCTCGTGACAAAATTAAGGCTATAAAACCAGGTGGCAATATTTCTATAATGAATTCTTCCAAAGAAACGCTAAGTGGTTGTAATACCATATTTACCGTATTTTCGCTCCAGCCAATGAAGTTTAAGAGCAGCCAAAAACCAAGATATGCCAGCACCAGTAAAACCGCTGTACCTATTAGCGGCCGATTAAGTATGTTTTCAACATAGTCCAATTTTCGTTTGTTGGCTGGACTTATGCGATAACTTACTAATTCCGCTGTTCTTTTTGCCCAATTCGCGCGGTTAATGTCGGCAGGGGTAGTGGAAATTTCTACTTTGATGCCACAACTATTGCAATCCCCTGCACATCCCTGGCAGGAACCTGAGCCAGTATCCTGTTCCCGGGTTATATTAGCTTGTGCAGGATTTTTATCGCTAAGTGAATTTCTAATAACATCGTGAATATCTTGAATACCTTCTCCGCTGCTGGACGAAAAAAGCACAACGGGAGAAGCAGTTAATTGCTCAAGCTTCCGGGCATCTATAGTAATTCCCAAATCCCTGGCTCTGTCAATCTGATTAAGCACAATCAAGAGTGGATATTCTAGTTCCATTAGTTCGGCAGTCAGTACCAGGTTTCTTTCCAGATTTGATGCATCAACAACATGAATCAAGAGTTCCAAATGTAGATTTTGCAGAAGCTCCCGGTAAGTTTTGGCTTCCAGGTTATCCGCAAAGATTGAAAATATTCCAGGTGTATCGTAAATATTAATAATATCATTTCCTAGTTTCAGCTTGGTACTTGTAATTTCCGTCGAAGTACCTGGATAATTGGAAGTAAAAACATTGCTCCCAGTTAATATATTAAATACCGAACTTTTTCCCGAGTTGGGATTACCAGCTAGAGCAACATGCATTACGAAAAACCTCCAAGTATCTTTATAATGAGTATCATTATCATTTTATTGCAAGAATAACGAGGCGAAAAGCTGTCGCCCGTTTCTTTAATCGGTCGGGGTCCTGTTAACAAAACCGGCGGCGGGTTATAGCGAGGCGCTGCCTCGTTGCAGCAGTACGAAAGAAACTACTGCGCATTTTCTTCTGGTGCTTAAGTTTACTTTTAAGCTGCAAAAAATAATTCTATTTCTTCCGCTTACAGTCAGGACAATTAGCATACATAATTAACTGGTGATCTACAACCTCAAAGCCTTTGCTTTCCAAATGTTTTTCTAATTTGCTTAGAAGATCTTCTCCTATTTCCGTAATTTGACCACAAGACAAACAAATTACATGGTGATGGCGATGATTCTCATCTTCACAAAGCTCATAACGATATTTACCTTCATCGAAAACGGTTTTATATAGCACTTCAAAACTTGAGAGTTTATCCAGGGTGCGATATACAGTAGCAATACCGAGGTTGGGTGCTTTTTTTCTCGCCTCTGCCAAAACATCTTCGGCACTAAGATGTTTTCCCCGGTTTTCCTTCATTACATCCAGAATCGCCTGTCTCTGCTGAGTTAACCTGTAATTGCTTTCTTCCAGCCTCTGCCATATAAGCCGGTCAGTCATATTACCAGCTCCTTATTGATAATGATTATCATAATTAACAACACTATATCCAATCCGCCATGCTTTGTAAAGAGCTTCATGAATAATAAATAAACACAGGGGCAATTCATAATAAAAACCCCCTGTGTTAAAAGCTTATTTAGTTGTCCCTAAAATAACTCAAAAAATCAAATGCAGGATGCATAAATATTTAGCTGAAAGTCTTCACACGGAAAACACTTTCAGTTTGTCTCGCAGTGCAAGTGGTACCGGGTAAACAAACATAATTGTTCCGTTGCCCTCTCGCGACATCCGTGTCGCTCGCCCCCTGATCATCCAAAATCTGCACGCATATTTATGCATCTCGCACCACTGCAGCGAGAGAAAAGACATCTTTTCGCTTCGTTATACTTCGACTATTATAGGTAAAATCATGGGGCGGCGTCCGGTTCTCTCATAAAGATGTTTGCCCAGTTTTTCTCTTACCTGTGATTTGATAACCGCCCATTCACTAACATTCTTTTTTGAACATATCTGTAAAGCTTCATTTACCTTATCCCTTGCTCTTTCCATCAGTTCTTCCGATTCCCGCACATAAACAAAGCCGCGGCTTACTATATCCGGCCCAGCTACAACTTCTCCTGATTCTTTATTAATGGTAACGACTACAATCATTATTCCATCTTGAGATAATTGTTTGCGGTCACGCAAGACAATATTTCCAACGTCGCCAACTCCCAAACCATCAACCAAAATCTTGCCGGCTGCAACTTTACCTGCTATAACTGCCTTTTTCTTACCCACTTCTATTACCTGTCCATTTTCAGCCACAAATATATTCGAACGGGGAATGCCTAAACTTTCAGCCAATTTGGCATGTTTCATAAGATGACGGTATTCCCCATGTACTGGTACAAAGTAACGGGGCCGAATTAGATTAAGGAGGATTTTAAGCTCTTCCTGGGAAGCATGCCCGGAAACATGTACACCAACACTTTTTTCGTAGATAACCTCAGCACCTTGCCTGAACAACAGATCAACTGTTTTAGCCACCAGTTTTTCATTGCCTGGTATTGGTGTAGCCGATATGATTACAGTATCTCCTGGTTCAATGGATACCCAACGGTGGTCCGAAGTCGCAATACGAGTCAGCGCTGACATCGGTTCTCCCTGAGAACCAGTAGTTGCTATAACCACTTGATTGGCTGAATATTTGCCGATATCAGCCATTTCAATTAAAATCCCTTCGGGAACATTCATATAACCAAGCTGATTGGAAATACGGACATTGTTGACCATACTGCGGCCAACTATGGCTACTTTACGCCCAAATCTATGGGCTGTTGTTATAACCTGCTGAATGCGGTGAACATTGGAAGCAAAGGTAGTAACAATAATTCTGCCTTCGCATTTGCCAAAAAGATCGTCAAAAGTATTACCTACCACTTTTTCTGACATGGTAAAGCCGCTTTTATCAGCATTGGTACTGTCGCCAAACATAACCAGAACGCCTTTTTCACCCAGTTCCGCTAATTTTCTGAAATCAACAACCTCCCCATCACCCGGGGTTTGATCAAGCTTAATATCACCGGTATGGAGTATTATTCCCAGGGGTGTATGAACTGCTATACCCATACAATCGGGTATACTATGACTTACCCGGAAAAACTCAATATCGAAAGGTTCCAATTTAATAATCTCCCGTGGTCTGACCACATGGAAGTTAATCGGTCCTAAATTATGCTCTTTCAGCTTTTCTTCAACCAGGCCAAGGGTTAGTTTGCTTCCATATAGAGGAACATTAATCTCTTTTAATACATACGGAAGTGCCCCCACATGATCTTCGTGTCCATGGGTAAGCAATATAGCTTTAATTTTATCTTTGTTTTCAATTAGATAGCTAATATCAGGGATAACGATATCAATTCCCAGCAGTTCTTCCTCCGGGAACATTAATCCAGCATCAATAACCAAAATGCTGTCCTGATATCTGATTGCCATCATGTTTTTCCCGATTTCCCCCAATCCGCCCAGGGGAATTATCTTCAGGCGAGAATCTGCATCTGACACTCAAACACCTTCTTTATTCAATTACTATTCGAACATTGCCCGCACTAAAATATAACCTTTTACTATTTGTTACTTTATAGAATATATTTTTCCGCACTGTACCATTATGTATATTATAATCTTTAATAGGCCCTGACACAACTTCATTAATTAAACTATGCAAGGTGAAGGTGAA
>JAQUBU010000018.1 GCA_028686565.1 Syntrophomonadaceae bacterium | reverse complement strand
ACTGGAAATCGAGTAGACGGCTAAAACTGTCTCGGGGGTTCGAATCCCCCTCTCTCCGCCACTTTAATTGTGACCGCAGGGAACATCATTGTGCCCGAAGGGTGCCACTTTAATTGTGACCGCAGGGAACATCATTGTGCTCGAAGAGCACATCGTTGTACCCGTAGGGCAGGTGCCAATTGCCAATTACCAAGGGGTTTCAGATTGATCTGAAACCCCTTTACTAATTTTACATGAGCAATGACCTGCAATTAGCTAGTTCTGACAAAAGCCCGGTATCAGTTTTTATATTCAACATAAGCGCTCGCAAGAATCATTCTCTTTTACCTTACTGAATGGTGTCTTTTCGCACCGGCCCGGTTACAATTTTTCAAATTGGTTAATTATGGTGCATTGTCGGTTTCAAATGTTTTTGCACTTCCTCTCTACAAATAGGGCATGCATTTAAATGAACATGGAATAAAGGGATATACTAACTATTCGCCGAAGATGAGAATAGTTTTTACCTGAGGAAGTTAGGCATATCAGGAGGACGATGTTGTGAAAGATGCAAACAAACACGATACTCGCGTCAAAATCCCATTTAAACAAGCCATGGGCATGATTTTTCCTTATGTCGTTAATCGTGTAGCGGAACAGATCAAGGCAGTGTGGTTGATTATCCTATACCTGATAGTGTTCCAGACTTTGGTACTGGGTATCCCCATAGCCACTTCAAGCGTCATATCCGTCGGGGTTGTTCTAGTCGTTTTCGGCCTGACCTTTTTTATGGAAGGACTGATGCTTGGGCTGATGCCTCTAGGAGAAATCATTGGGGTAAAGCTTCCGCAGAAGTCGCCGCTTCCAGTCATCCTGATTTTTGCTTTGTTGCTCGGCATCGGCGCGACCTTTGCGGAACCGGCGATTGGGGTTTTGAAAGTCGCCGGTTCCTCTGTAAAAGCATGGGATGCGCCGCTACTCTTCCTTATTCTCAATAAGCATTCCAATTATTTGGTTTACGCAGTTGGACTGGGCGTAGGGCTCGCTGTCATTTTTGGGATGCTGCGTTTCCTTTATAACTGGTCGCTCAAGCCTTTCATATACATAATTGTGCCCACACTGACCGCTATTTCCATCTGGGCTTACTTTGACCCTAATATGGTTTATCTGACCGGCCTTGCCTGGGATTGCGGCGGCGTAACCACTGGCCCGGTAACCGTTCCGCTAATTCTTGCTTTGGGAATCGGGATATCGAGAGTTGCCAGCAGTGACAGTTCGAATGCGGGCGGATTCGGTGTCGTAACACTGGCTTCGGCATTTCCTGTTCTTGCTGTGCTCTTACTTGGAATTATATTCCTCGGCAGCGTACCCTACCCCATGAGTGACACGGAATTTTGTAAAACGGAAAACCGTCAAGAGATTCAGGGCTTGTTTCAAAACCAGGATGAACTAACTGGCTACATCTTAATGAATGCCAGCCATCAGGCCCAGGAAGCTTTTTTTGGTGGAGAAAAGCCCATGTTGGACTATCTTTCGAAGCTGGCAGACAATCAGGTGCGACTGAACAGTGTTTTTTCGGGA
The DNA here is from genome assembly GCA_028686565.1 of Syntrophomonadaceae bacterium. GTDB lineage: Bacteria > Bacillota > Syntrophomonadia > Syntrophomonadales > Syntrophomonadaceae > JAQUBU01. The sequence goes on along the minus strand of JAQUBU010000018.1, from coordinate 17,517 downwards.
AATCAATTTCAGGAATGGCTGTCCGACCAAGCGTCAGTCGTACAAAAGAAAGCGGTTATGTCTGCCGAAAAGCTTGAAAAGGCATCGATTCAGCCCACGGCTGCAGCAGCTGTAGATTATCGGGATGTGCTGGCCCGTAACGTCAAAACCGCCTCACAGGCGATAATCCCCTTGAGTCTGTTCCTGCTATGTGTTCTGTGGTTCCTGCTTCGTGAAAAAGCGCCGCATAGCGATGAGGTCGTTTTAGGCATAGTGTTTGCGATTATTGGTATGACCCTTTTTAATGTTGGCATCGAATTAGGGCTGCAGCGGCTGGGAAATCAGGTCGGCCAAAAACTCCCGGCCTCTTTTCAGGCTGTTTCGCTGCAGGAGCAGCAGCAGGTATTTCGCAATTTTGATCTATCGGACGTTAATACAGCGATTAAACCTGAAGGCAGCAAAGAAAGGTTCTTTTACGCCAACCTGGATAGAGAATACCAGGCATTGCCATTTATTGATTCCAATTATGATCCGGTGAAAAAGGAGTACCGATTTGTCCCGGTGAAAGGGCCGTTATTCGGAGACGAAAACGCGCTAAGCGGCATCCTGGTTGTTCTGTTGTTTGCGTTTATCATGGGCTATGCAGCAACACTTGCTGAACCGGCCTTGAACGCATTAGGTCTGACCGTCGAGGAACTGACAGTTGGGACATTTAAGAAATCTCTGCTGATGCAAGCTGTTGCTATTGGTGTAGGACTGGGAATTGCTCTGGGGGTTACCAAGATTATTTGGAACATCCCGTTGATCTGGATGCTGGCGCCGCCATATATGATTCTCCTGCTAGTAACCAAGTTGTCAACGGAAGATTATGTCAATATCGGCTGGGACAGTGCCGGGGTCACTACTGGCCCGATTACCGTCCCCCTGGTTCTAGCCATGGGACTTGGCATTAGCGGTCAGGTTGGAGTTGTGGAAGGCTTTGGTATTCTGTCCATGGCATCAGTTATGCCCATTCTCAGTGTTTTATGCGTTGGTTTGTATGTTAATCGCCGCAGAAAACAGGAAATACAGGAGTCTGTAAACGATTCCGGGGGAGGGTATGAAAATGAATAGTATTCAAGCTGCCAAAATCACATGTTGTGTATATAAGGAGACATCGCCTACCATTATAAAATGCATGCAGAGTATGGGGATTACGTCATATTCGGTTCAGGCTGGACGCTCGGTCGTAATGAGGAAACGGGACAAAGGATGGTTCAGCGCAGCCAAGACCATCTTGGAAGAGGATCCTATCGACGTTTTTTACATGTATGTATCTCCGGAAATCAATGATCAGGTTTTTAATACAATATCCCTAAATGCCGGTTTGGATAAACCGGGGACGGGATCAATTTATTCGCAGAAGGTTCGGTTAATCCATAATGGCGCTTTAAATATTCCTGCCAAAATTGATTCCGCAGCGGCTAAGCCCGATGATGTTTCGTTTTTATCAAATTTAATTGGGATCTGTATCATTCTACAACGCGGGCAGGGCAATGAATTGGCTGCAGCCGCGCTGAACATGGGAACAACAGTCCCAATTGTGACATTTGGAGAAGGAACAGGGCTACGGGATAAAATTGGACTGCTAAGGATTACCTTTTCTGCGCAAAAAGAAATCGTAAATCTGGTTATTAATGATCATGACGCAGATGAAATTGTGAACCTGCTTATTAACGCTGGTAGACTTGATCAACCCGGAAAGGGATTCATCTACACTTATCCCGTGGACAAGGGGTTGGTCAATACAAAAATTCTTCGCGGGAAGCAGCAATATGCAGCCAGCATGGAACAAATCATTACTACAATCGACGGTATGATGGGCGATACCTTATGGCGTCAGCGGTTAGCCCGCCCCGATCGGGATGAAAGAGGATCTAAGCGCCTGAAAGACCAGATTGCCATGCGTTTTCTTTGTAATGAGGGACAGGCTATGAATTTTGTCGATGTTGCCATGGCTGCAGGGGCTTCAGGGGCAACAATCGGCAAACAACGAGTTGGGCGGATCGCAGCTCTCAAATCTGGTCTTTCCCTCGCTCGGGAGATTGCAGATATGATAGTCGGGAAAGATCAGGTCGAGGACATTGTTGAATCCCTTACCGAAGCTGGCGCATTCAGCGATATATCTTATGGCGTTTTAGAAATTCATGATGTTCCGGAGGCCTGTACATATCTTGGCGGTTAGAATTAAAAGGAGTAAGGGAGACAGGTTCAAAGCTTCTCCCTTTAATATTTTAATTGAAAATCATGAGACCCAATGGATATTCAGCAAGCAGCTTTATTCTCTTGTATAAGTATTAGAACAAAGCTGTTATTTTTACATAAAAATTAAAAAACCATTTATTAAAACTAATTAAAGGAACTTTAAATAATTTGCTGATTAATGCAGGAATAGTATGGATTGACATAGAATGTTGTCTTTACTTGACGAATAGTGAAGAATATGGTTATTGATACCGTAATCTCCGGGAGGTTATGTTGAAATTCCTAAGAATATCTAGAAAACGTAATATTAATCACATCTATTAATAATGCAGGCCTTAATCCATTCCTTTTAAGGTGGTATGTAAGTGCTAAAAAACGAAGAATATATTCAGAGCTTTCTTGAAGAAGCCAAGATTCATGTGGAATCAGTTGAAAATGGGCTGGTCAATATGAATCTGGATGACATTGATGCTGAACAAATCAATACCATCTTCCGTGCTGTTCACAGCATGAAGGGAAGTGCAGGATTTTTTAATCTTGAAAAGATCGTTGGGCTTTCCCACTGCATGGAAAATTTATTTGGAGAAATCCGGAACCAGAAAGTGAATTTAAGCAGTGATATGGTTGATATTTTGCTTGCTGCTAATGACTGTTTAAAAAAGATGGTGGATGATGTCCTGGTAAGCGAAGATGTTGATATATCAGACTACGTAGAAAGCATTTCCGGTTTTCTCAAAAGCAGTGACAAATCTCCTTCCTCCCCCAGCGACACAGCAAAAAAACCTCCAGCTTCATCGCATGAAATCGACTGTTCTGTAACAAGCATAAAAAACGAATTGCTTGCCGATGCAATACGACACGGCCATACATATTACCTGCTCAAGGCAGGTTTTAACGAAGATTTTGTAAAAAAAAGCACCAATCCTATCGAACTAATCCAGACTATTAAGTCAATAGGAGAATTTATTGATCTTAAAGCTGCCCTTTCAGAGCCTGCTGACCATGAAGAAGCTTCAGTCCCGGATATTATATTGGAATTTTATTTTACATCGGTGCTGCAAAAAGATTTTTTAACCGATGCCCTTGATATCCCCGAAGAAAATATTGCCGAGTTGATATTTGAACTTGAACCCGAAAGCGAAATTACCGGTCATGCAGACGAGGCTATAAATGAACCCCTGCAGAAGCTGGATTCTCCCGGAGCAGGTGAAAAAGAAAAACCCAGGGAGATAGGGAATAGGAAAAGTCAGGCACTGGCAGCTGAAGATAGTATCCGTGTCCATGTTTCACTTCTTAACGACCTCTTAAATCTGGCAAGTGAAATGGTGCTGGGCAGAAATCAACTGCTTCGAACCATGGAAGGACACCGTAAAAGCATAGCAGGAATTGATCCGGTACTGCAAAATATTGACCATATTACTACCGAACTTCAGGAAAAGGTTATGCAGACCAGGATGCAGCCCATATCAAATGTTTTTAATAAATTCCCCCGCATAATCAGGGAACTTGCCCGGAAACTGGGCAAAGAAATGGAACTGAAACTTGAAGGAAGCGAAGTCGAGCTTGATAAATCGATTATTGAAGCTATCGGCGATCCCTTAACCCATTTGATCAGGAATGCTGCTGATCACGGTCTGGAAACTTCGGATATAAGGGAAAAGCTCGGTAAACCCCGAAAAGGCACCGTTCTAATGAAGGCCTACCATGAAGGTGGTTATGTGAACATTGATGTTATTGACGACGGGGCCGGTATTGATATTGAAAGGATTAAAGACAAGGCCCTGGAAAAAGGACTTATCCACAATAGCGATCTTGCCATGATGGGAGATCAGGAGATTTTGCAGCTTTTATTTAAACCGGGCTTTTCTACGGCAGATAAGGTCACCGATGTTTCGGGCCGCGGTGTGGGAATGGATGTTGTTAAGACCAACATTGAGCAACTTGGAGGTACTATAGAAATATTCTCGGCTGTTTCACAGGGCACTACTTTTAGATTGCTGCTTCCTCTGACGCTGGCTATCATCCCGTCGCTTATTGTTCAGGTCGAGAACCAGAGGTTTGCATTGCCCCAGGTTAACTTGCAGGAGATAGTGCGAATTAAGCCGGGACAATTGACCCGGAAAATTGAGTTTATAAATAATTCCGAAGTATTAAGACTCAGAGGGGGACTGCTTCCTATAGTTCATCTGGGCAATGTGCTGGGCTTGCCCAGAACTTATATAGATCCGGTAACCAAGCAAAAGAAAGAGGATAAAAGAGTAACCATTTTCGGTTACTGTAAGCAAAAAAATGAGGCCGATAACCTTTTACAGGAAGATGAAACAGTGTTTCATATGAGAAATATAAATAAGGTTATAAGAATATTGGTGATAAAAATCGGCTCCAGGAAACTGGGAATTGCAGTTGACGCAATTCATGGAAGCGAAGAGATCCTGGTTAAACCATTATCATCATTTATAAATGATTGTAGATGCTACTCCGGCGTAACTATTATGGGAGATGGAAAAACGGCTTTAATACTCGACCCCGAGGGGATCATTGTTAAGGCCAATCTGCGTTTTAATGATGGAAATACTGAGAAACCGGAAATTAACCCTGAGGAGGAGATATACAACAATATTGGAGAACAGCAGAACCTGCTTCTTTTCAAGTGTTCAGGCCCGGAAACCATGGCAATTGATCTATTTATGGTTTCACGGGTAGAAGAAATCGAATCAGGTGATATAGAGAGGATTGGCGATAAGGAATATATTAAGTTCAGGCAAGACTCTTTGCGGGTTATCCGTCCCGAGGATTACCTGCCTATTAGTAAGGATAATAGCTCCAGCAACCAGAAACTTTATATTATTATTCCCAAGTTAGTAACCAATCCTATAGGGATTATCGCAGAAATAATCGATGACACCATCCAGAAACAAATTAGTTTGAATCACGAGGGCATTACAGGTAAGGGTATTGTGGGATCGAGCATAATAAACGACAAAATTGTTCTTTTATTAAACGTATATGAGCTTTTTGAGTTAGCTGATCCTGATAATTATAAAACTGCTCAAATTCATGAAAATAAGAAGTTTAAAATCCTGGTGGTTGAGGATACACCATTTTTTCAAAAAATTGAAAAGGATTACCTCGAAGAAGCAGGTTACCAGGTAATTACGGCCAATCATGGCAAGGAAGCATGGCAGTTGCTTCAGAATAACCCGGTGGATGCTGTGGTCTGTGATATTCAGATGCCGGTTATGGACGGGATCGAGTTGGTAAAGCGAATTAGAGCAGATAAAGGTCTTGCTGATTTGCCGGTTATGGCATTAACTTCCATGACAGGCGAACTTCAGAAGAAAGAAGGACTTGAGGCTGGTTTTGACAAGTATGAATTTAAACTGGATAAGATGCAGCTTCTAGGTATGCTGGGCAGCATGCTGGAAAAGAGGAGGGATGTTATCTGAACGGGAAGGTATTATCTTTTTACTTGAATGACAGTCTGTTTGGAATTGACATTGTTCTTATAAGAGAGATAAACAGAAATGTTGAGTATACTTCCGTTCCCGGTGCAAGGCCTTATATAGTAGGACTTTTCAACATGCGGGGACAAGTGGTTACTTTATTCAATCTATCCAGACTCATAGGTATTAGAAAAGAAGATGGCAAGTTAAGAACAACCTGCATTATTCTTAAAGCACCTGCCAATGATCCCAACCAGATAGGATTTCTGATCGACAAACCCGGTGATGTAATAGATTTGGATAAAGAGGATTGCGAAGTCCCGCCTGCCAATGTGGTTGGAGTAGAAGGAGAATATATAAGCCAGGTGGTTAAACTGAAAGACCAACTCCTTATGATTCTTGATCCGGATAAGATATTCAAAGCTTAATCAGTATTAAGAAGGCACGCTGCTAATCCCCTAAGGGATTCTAATTTAAAACAAAGGATTGAAAATAATGAAGCGAAAAATTCTGTCCGTAGATGATTCGGCTATTGCCAGAATGATGATCAGAAGCGGCGTGGAGGCAATGGGCTATGAGTTTTTGGAAGCCTCTGACGGACAGGAGGCATTAGTCGTGCTGCTTAAGAATTGTTCTAAAATTGCACTTATTTTGTTGGACTGGAGTATGCCCGGTATGAATGGACTGGAATTTTTGAACATAATAAAAGCAGATAGCAGGTATAAAGAAGTTCCGGTTATGGTGGTCACTACAGAAACCGAGAAGGCTTCAATAATCAAAGCCATACAATTGGGAGTATCCAATTATCTGCTTAAACCCTTTGGCGAGGAAGAACTTAAAAAGAAAATCACGCTTTGTTTAGCAGCTCGGAAATAACTTAACACGATTTAATTGGTGACAAAGGCAAAATCCAATTAAAGCTAAAAGAACATAATATAACGAGGTGCAAAGATGCCCCCCGCTTCTTCAAGCAGTCGGGTTCCTATTAACAAAACAGGCGGCAGTTTCTTCCGATGCTTAAAAAGGCTACTGTTGTCTGGCAATTGAAACGAATAAAAGGATTGATTGAGTAATGGAAAAGCTCAAGGTGCTGGTTGTTGACGATGATGTCATGCAAAGGAAAAATATAACGGAAATAGTTAAGAAAACGGGTATGGGAAGTGTTGTCCATGCCTCCAGCAATGGAACTCTGGCGCTTGAATGGCTTGAACATAATGATGTTGATGTGGCCTTACTTGATGTTGTCCTCCCGGGGGAGTGTAATGCAGATATCTTAAAATATATTAAAAAAGAATATGCGCGTATTGAAGTTATTCTGCTTTGTGACGGTACACCGGGAAGTGTTGAGGTTACACTTGAGGGATTAAAATACGGAGCCCTTGATTTCATACAGAAACCTTCCGGCAGGGATTACCGAAATAGCCATGATGGGCTAAAAAATCAACTTATGATTCTCTTCAGTCAGATTAAAATAAAAATGAATTCCATCCAATATAATTTCCATGAATCAACAGCAACCAGGTCAGCATCAAAACCGTTGAAGAGTAAAAATTCTGTAATAAGTGAGATGAAAGCCAATCAATTCGATCCTTTAAGCTGGGACCAGGCTGATCTGGTTCTTATTGCTGCTTCAACTGGTGGTCCTGCTGCACTTGAAGTAGTTTGCAGTATGTTTCCCTCTGATTTTGACAAGCCTGTTTTAATAGTTCAACACATACCTGGTGAATTTACCAAAGCACTGGTTGAAGCTCTGGACAGAAAGTGCCTTATACAGATTGCAGAAGGTAAAGACCAAGGCGCCGTCAGCCATAACCAAATCTTAATTGCACCAGGTGGGGCTCATATGGTTATAGAAAAAAGAGGCAGTGAGAAATTTATAAGGCTGATAAATACCCCTCATGTCAATGGGGTCAGACCAGCCGCGGATGTATTGTTTAAATCAGCCGCCGGGGCTTACGAAGGCAAAAATATTCTGGCGGTTATACTTACCGGGATGGGAAATGACGGTATGGCCGGAATTATGGAATTGAAAAAGAAATGCAATTGTTATTGTATTATTCAAAGTGAACAAACCTGCGTAGTTTACGGAATGCCTAGATCTGTTCATGAGGCGGGGCTAGCCGATGAAGTGGTAGATTTATATGAAATCACTTCGCAGATATGCAAAATCACTTCGGGCAGGAGCTGAGGCCGGATGTCTTACAGCCTATCTCATCGGGAATTTACTATGTTACAAAAATATATTGAAGAACAAAGCGGAATCATTTTGGGAGAAGAAAAAGCCTATTTTATCGAAAGCAGGCTAGCCAAAATATTAGAAAACTACTCACTTTCAAGTTACGAAGAATTGTATTATAAAGCATATAGTAAAAAGGATGCCAGCTTCTCAAAACAGGTAATAGATGCGATAACCACCAATGAAACTTATTGGTTTAGAGATAAAAGCCCCTGGTATATCATGGAGGATTTACTTCTGCCGGTATATATAAAAGAAATGCAAGCAGGGCAAAGGGCGGATGTTCGTATATGGAGTTCTGCCTGCTCCTCCGGACAGGAACCTTATTCAATAGCTATGTGTATTGACAATTATCTGAGGATTAATGGCATACAAAACATAGGTTTGGAAAGGTTTCATATAGCAGCCACGGATTTGTCGGAATCAATGTTGAAGTTGGCCATTAAGGGCAAATACGATAGTGTTTCCATGGAAAGGGGGTTAGACACGGTTACGGTTGACAGGTATTTTGTTAAAAACGGCAACCAGTGGTTAATAGATGAAAAAATAAAAAAGGCCGTTAGTTTCCAGCAGATCAATTTAAAAAGAGATCATTACTATTTTGATAACTGCGATATAATCTTTTGCCGTTATGTGTTAATGTACTTTTCGGAAATATTGAAAGAGGTCATATTGCCCAAAGTTATCAATGCTTTAAAACCACAAGGAGTGCTATTTACAGGTGCTTCAGAAATCATGAAAGATTCGACAAAGTGTTTGGAAATGGAAACATACAAGGATGGCGTATATTTCAGACTGAAGGGGTGAGAAAAGTTTGAAGAAAAAGATTCTTTCGGTAGACGATTCGGCTATAGTGCGAATAATGCTTAAAAAAGGGGTAGAAGGCTTAGGCTATGATTTTTCAGAAGCCGCTGACGGACAAGAGGCACTTTCCGTACTGGCAAGTGAATTCAAAGAAACAGCACTCATTCTTTTGGATTGGAATATGCCCGGGATGAATGGTATGGAATTTCTAAACATAATTAAAGCTGATGCCCGCTATAAGAGAATTCCGGTTATGATGGTTACGACCGAGAGTGAGAAGGCCTCTATTGTTAAAGCTATACAATCAGGGGTATCTAATTACATGCTTAAACCCTTTGGGGAGGATGAACTGAAAAAAAAGATTTTAGCATGCCTGGGAGGGAGGACGTAGTTGTCAATGAATATTTCACCAAATCAGGTCTATAACGACATCGAAAAAAAGTTAAAAATCGGATTCCTTAACAAGACGGTCATTGAAGTAATAGAAAATATAGCAGCCCGGGCAATTACGGAGGTAAGGACAGAGGATTCTGAGAATAATCTGGCTTGTCATTCATCTGTATCATCTATCATGTTTATGAACGGCCCGGTCAACATGGCACTTATTATCAGCATGTCAATAGAGGAAGCATACAATATCGTATTCTATCTTAGCGGTGTTGAAGTTTCACAATTGAAAGAAGATAATATGCGCGATGTAATCAATGAAATCGCCAACATGATTTCGGGAAAAATAAAAGCCCAGCTTAACCAAATGGGTTATGTATATACTAATTCCCATGCATTTACGATTTTTGGTGAAGACTACAATATTTTTCATAGAAGCAAGCTTAAGAGTATCGTAAAAAAGTATAAAACTGGGACCCTGGAATTAAATCTGCAAATTTTGTTCATATAACGAGGCGAAAATATGTCCCCGCTTCTTTGAGCGGCGGATTCCTATTAACAAACCAGGCGGCAGGTCTAATCCCCGCCTGGTTGCAGCGGTGCAAAAGAAACTGCTCCGCAGTTTCTTTCGATGCTTAAAGAGGGGGAGTTGCGTTGTTTAAACTACTAAGTAACATGAAGGTGGGCAGGAAACTTGGATTGCTGGTAGCTTTCTTTCTTATTGGGTTCATAATATTCGGTGTTTTCAGCTTCATAAGCTCTAACCTGATCAAAATTAATGGACCGGTTTACAACCGTATCGTGGATGGAAAAGACCTTATAGCAGATATACTGCCGCCGCCCGAAAACATAATCGAATCCTATCTGCTGGTTCAGCAGCTGGTTGATGAAACTGACAGTTCCAAGCTATATGGGATGCTGGAAAGAAGTTCATCTTTGCGAAACGATTTCAATACCCGTCATGAATATTGGGTTAATAAGCTTCCCGATGATGATCTGAAAAGGATAATGATTGAGGATGCCTACCAGCCTGCCATAGAGTTTTTTAATATCAGGGATGCGGAGTTTATACCCGCTATTAAAAGCGGGGACACTCAAAAGGCAACCGCACTGGCCAACGGAATCTTGAAACAGAAATATGAGGAACACCGGGTTAAAATCGATGAGGTTGTCAAATTAGTAAACGAGAGAAACTCCCAGGAAGAGAAAAAAGCGCAGGACAACATGGCAATGATTAACTTTATATTAGTTGCCCTGGGATTGTTTATTATCATATGCACTATTTATATTTGGTACATAATAAAGCAAAGCTTCAAACCGCTTGCACAGGTTACGGAGATATTAAAGGATATTTCCGAAGGAGGGGGAGATCTCACCAGACGTATAAATGTTTATACAGAGGATGAGATCGGAGATATGGCCAGGTATTTTAATGCCTTTACTGATAAGGTTAAGGATATCGTAAGCAATATAGATGAGACTACGGTAGAGCTTGGTAAATCATCATCAAACCTTATTCTGGTATCCAAAGACATGGCCAATAACAGCGAACAAACCAATCAGAGAATAAGTTACACCGGCACAGTTGTTAATGACATAAATACGAGCATTGGGGCTTTGGCCGATTCAATAGGCAGTACCAGCGGGAATATAAACATGATAGCAACTGCAGTTGAAGAAATGTCAGGAACCACTAGAAATCTGGCTTCCGCTTCCGAACAAACATCCATATCGGTATCCCAGGTGAGTGAACTGGCCTCGAATATATCCAATAGCATCCACACCCTTTCGGATTCTTCCCGGGATGTATCTTCACTGGTTAGCAATGTTGCTACTGCAGTTAAAGAGATCAATATCTCTCTAAATGAAATTAACCGGAATTGTGAGCGATCCATTCATATTACTGCTGATGCCAGCGAGAAGGCAACTGTCACCGATTCCATTATTACTAAACTGGACAGTTCCTCCAAACAAATAGAAAAGATTATTAATGTAATAAACGATATTGCCGACCAGACCAATATGCTGGCATTGAATGCTGCCATAGAGGCGGCAGGAGCTGGAGAAGCGGGAAAAGGGTTTGCAGTTGTTGCTAATGAAGTGAAGGAGTTGGCTAAACAAACTGCCGAAGCTACCGATGAAATCGGACAGCAGATTGAAAACATGCAGTTTAATATGTCAGGAGCAGTGCAAGCGGTAGGAACAATAACTGAAGTAATAAATGAAATAAACATTATAACCAACACCATTGCAGCCGCAGTAACCGAACAGTCTGCATCCACAGGTGAAATCCTGAACGCGGTTGTTAAATCATCCGAAGGGGTTAACCAGATTACCAACGAAATAGGGGAAGTCGCTAAAAATTCACAAAATACAGCCCGAAGTATTCTGGAAGCATCAAAAGGAATAAAAGAAATCGCCAGATCTGCTACGGAGATTTCGACAGCGTCCAACGAAGCTGCCAAAAACATTGACAAGGTATCAGTAATGTTCCAGAACGTAGAAAAAGTATCCGCCGAAGTTTCCAGAGAGTCAACAGGCATAACGGCCAGCCTTAATGAAGCAAACACCATGGCCTCACAGGTGGCTTCGGGTGCAAACTTAACCAGTGGGTTTGCCAGTGACCTGGCAGGAGTTGCACAAAAACTCGAAATATTGGTAAAGCAATTTAAATTTTAGTTTACCGCTTGAAAATGGCCGGATGAAACTATGGTAATGCTGGTTAAACATGGGAGGAAAATTATGGTGAAGAAAAACAAGCTAATTTCAAAACCCAAAGACTCATTATTCTTTATGATTTTTATTCTTTATTTATTAACCGTACTTGCTTTTAATTTGTTTAGAGAAAATACCATGGTTTTTTTAATACTGCTTACAATATTTTCCGCAGTTGTTTGTTTGGTATGCAATAATATATTCAATTCAATCAATATATCACTTAGCCGAACTTTTGAAGCATATGAGAGATGTTTTGAAAATGATGGCTCCGGTGACATTGATATAGATGAAAATGAAGAGTTTGGCTTGATTTTTGGACGTTATGGCAGAGTTTTAAAGAATCACCGGGAAGTGGTCAATTCGATTGGAGATACTTCAAATTCATTACAACAATATGCAAAAAATATATTTGAAGCAGCAGATTCCTTGAACACCATAAATGAAGAAATTAATGAAAAAAACGGTATTGTAAATACCAATGTAAGTGATATCGATAAAAACATTGAAAACACTTCTTTATTGCTTTCCGATGTAATGGAAAATGTCTTTGTTATAGCATCTGCCACCGAAGAAATGTCGGCTACCATAACAACCCTGGCATCAGCTTCGGGGCAGGCTTCCTCAGGAGTTGAACAGGTAAGTCAACTGGTGGAACAAATATCTGAGAGCATCGATATTGTTGCCGATTCAGCAAAGGATGTTTCTGCTTCGGTGGGCAGCATAGTAACCTCGGTAAAAGGAATAAATATTTCCTTAAATAAAGTAAACCAGAATTGCGAGCGCTCCATCAGCATAACCTCAGATGCAGGCAATAAAGCCAAGGACACCAATAGCATTATCAATGACCTCGATAATTCGGCAAGACAAATCGGAAAAATAGTAAATGTAATCAGCAAAATATCCAATCAAACTAATATGCTGGCCTTGAATGCCGCTATAGAAGCTGCTGGCGCAGGAGAGGCAGGAAAGGGATTTGCAGTAGTAGCCAGTGAAGTAAAAGCACTGGCGAACCAGACGGCTGGGGCGACTGAGGAAATTAGGCAGCAAATTGAAAATATGCAGGAAAACATGACTAAAGCTGTTGCTGCTGTAAAAATGATCAATGAAGTTATTGAGGAAATCAACGAAATATCAAACACTATTGGATTGGCAGTTACTGAACAATATGTAGCCACTAGTGAAATATCAAATGCAGTTGTTAAATCAGCTGAGAAGGTAAACAATATCTCCGAGAAAATTGGACAAGTTGCCGGCAATGCTCAGAATGCAGCCAGAAATGTATTAGAATCCTCAAAAGGGATAAAAGATATAGCCATTTCAGCCTCCGAACTGTCAACAGCATCCAATGAAGTTGCCAAGAATGCTGAGAAATCATCCACCAGCATTTATAACCTCACTATGACTTTCCAGGAAGTATCCTCCGGTTCAGAAGCAATATCTGAAAACATTGGCCGGTTTTTTAATGCTTTTTCGAGATATTCTGTACTAGCGGAGCAATTGAATCAAGATGCCCACAAAGTACTTGAAGTATCCCAAGAGTTGAATATTGCCCCAACAGAATAGTCCTTAGGATACAACGAAAATACCGAAAGGAGGCGAAAGGGTATGGCTGGGAAAATTAAAAGTATAATTGACAGTATTGTTGAAAAGAGGGCAAATGGGAATGCCACTATTGCCAACCTGACAAAATCAAAAATAGTAATGAAAGGAATCATCCCTGAAAAATACAGCAGTGATTCACCTGATGATCCGATGGTTATTGAAAAGCTCTTGACTCTGGCCAAGGAATTAAACGTAAATATTTAATGAATGGAGGATACTTATGAATATTCAATCCGTATATTCCGAAAAAAGCAATGTTGATGAAGCTGTACGGGAAATTCAAAAGCAGCTGCAGGATTTCAATACCAAAATGTTGATATTTTTTGCCTCGTCAAATTACGACCCGGAGTTAATCAATGCAGCTCTTCGGGAGAGCTTTGGTTCGATAATAATATTTGGATGTACGACTGCCGGGGAGATTATAAGCGGCAGGATGCTCAAAAACTCGTTGGTTGCAATGGCTTTTAATGCAGAAGCAATCGCCGATGTCAAGGTTGAGATAGTTGAAAATGTAAAATCGGATTGTGATATTACAAATGCCTTCAGTTCATTTGAAAAGCATTTTAATATATCGATGGCGGAACTTGATTATAATCAATATGTGGGAATAATTCTGGTTGACGGATTAAGTGGTTGTGAAGAGAAAATAATGGACAGAATAGGGGATAAAACAAACATTACCTTTATTGGCGGTTCTGCCGGTGATGATCTTAAATTTACAAAAACGTATGTTTATGCCAACGGCATAGCCTGCTCAGATGCGGCTATATTAGCCGTGATTAAACCGACTGCAGGTTTCGATATTATCAAAACGCAGAGCTTTAAAGCTTTGAATAAACAACTGCTGGCTACCAAAGTCAATGTCGAAGCCCGAGAAATCATCGAATTCAACAATCTGCCTGCTGTTAAGGCTTACGCAGATGCGTTGGGAGTGCGCAGTGAAGATGCGGCCAATTACTTTATGAGCAACCCGGTTGGGTTAATTTACGGTAATGAGATCTATGTTAGAAGCCCCCAGAGAATCGATGGCAGCAATATGATTTTTTATTGCAATATCCTTGAAGGTATGGATGTATCAATTCTTGAATCTACCGACATAGTTAACGATACCAGGCTGGCACTGGCAAACAAGCTGGAGGAATTGGGGAAAATATCGGGAATAATAAATTTTCATTGTATTTTACGGACCCTTGAACTTGAACAAAAATCCCAAACCAATGAATATGGAAAGGTTTTCGAAGCTATTCCAACTATTGGTTTTTCAACCTATGGTGAAGAATACATAGGTCATATTAATCAAACCTCAACAATATTAGTATTTAAATAGCTTGCACGCAACGAGACAACAAAAAGGCTCAAAATCGCTAAAGGTGAGATTTGAGCCTTTTTTGTTGTCTTTTTTGTTGATGAGTTTGGCGCAGTCAGTTCTATCAAATGTAAGCGCATTATGTATTCTGGGATATTTATGTGTTGACACTTTTAAGTGTATTAATTATATTATAAACAAGTTGAGTTATGTTACGTTATGTAAATTCATTAATATTCTTGTTATATAAATATGGTGTGAAAAATGCGATATGTTTGCTTTTAGTTAATTTATGTTAGGGAGGACAATGGATTGGAGTTATTAATTGCGGGATCAGGTAGTGTTGCTTTAAACATTTATAGAATTGCGGCTATTTTAGGCTACAAGATTACGGTTATCGACAATAGAGCGGAAACCCTTACCCGGGAGCGGTTTCCCGAAGCCAGGGAACTATGGTTGGGCGATATCGTTGAATTATTGAAGAAATGTGAGATTAGTGAAAGCACCAGTATCGTTTTAGCGACCTACCATCATGAATTTGATGAAGCGGCACTGCTGACGGTTATCCGATCTCAGGCCAGATACATTGGGATTTTGGGCAATAAGCACAAAGTAACCGCCTATTTTAGTAAACTCAATGAACTGAATATTCCAGCAGAGTTTATAAACCGGGTTCATATCCCGATCGGTCTTGATCTGGGCGGGCAAAAATCTGCCGAGATAGCCCTTGGGGCGGTAGCTGAGATTCAAGCGGTTAAATACGGGCGTTCAGGAGGTTTTGTAGTTTTACAACATGATATGAAGGGGATTGTTGAACGTGATGAATTATTTTGAAGCAGATTTGGAAAAAGCTAATGACTTTCATGGTCACATATGCAGCGGGATTGTTCTGGGCGTGAGAATGGCCCGCATCGGCCTTAATTACCTGGGGATTGAAGATACTTTGCAAAACCGGAATTTTGTGGTTTATGTTGAAGCGGATCGCTGTATCGCTGATGCCGTACATTCAGTTACCGGGTGTTCCCTGGGAAAAAGGCGGCTTAAATGGATGGATTATGGTAAAATGGCGGCCAGCTTTATAGACATAAACAGTAATACCGGAGTTAGAATCGTGGTAAACGGGCAGCACAATGCTCCCGAAAACGGCGATATTGTCCCGTTCTGGACTTCAATAACAGATGAGGAATTGTTCAAGCTGGAGCCAGTCAGGGTGAAACTTGGGCTGGAGGATTTACCTGGGAAATCTTTAGGCAGAGCAAAATGCGTGAGCTGCGGAGAAAAAATCATGGATGGCCGGGAACTGGTACTCGATCAAAATATATTGTGCAAGGCCTGTGCGGGTGGCGCATATTATGAAAAATTGTAAGAAAAGGGGAAGCAGCATTGTGGAAAACCTATGATGAACTAATAGATTTGATACCAGATGATTCATATGTAATTGACTATATAATAGGTTTGCACTGGACCAGGGTGCACTCCGAAATGGGCATCGGAGCTGCCATGATCCTAAAGGGCGGCAAAATAAAAGTCTTCAAACAGGGGGGGCAATTGTTTTGCATCCGCCGCTAAAGACCGGCATGGGCATTGCATAATACTATGAATAAATATTTTGAACTAAATCGCCAGAGACTTTCCTTAAAAATTATACTTTTTTGCATTCCCCTGGCGGCATTCCTCTTCTCTTTTACCGTTGGACGCTATGGAATAGAACTCCCCCAGCTTATATCGACTTTTTACCTGCACTACTTCGGCAGCAGTCTGGAGGGCAGCACCTTGGATACGGTGGTATTTAACATCAGGTTGCCACGAATTATTGCGGGAATGCTGATTGGAGGGGCATTGTCATGTGCCGGTGCCGCCTACCAGGGCATGTTTAAAAACCCGCTGGTTTCCCCGGATATTCTGGGGGCCTCGGCTGGGGCGTGCTTTGGAGCCTGTTTGGCTATTTATTTTTCCTATTCAGTTTATATGATACAGCTCTGGGCATTTTGTTTCGGTTTGCTGGCAGTATTGCTGGCCTGTTTTATAAACAATCATTTGGACTATGACCCGACTCTGGGACTGGTGCTGGGCGGTATACTTATCAGTACCCTTTTTTCTTCAGGGACGGCCGCTATAAAAACTATTGCGGACGGCAATGACAAACTGCCTGAGATCACCTTCTGGCTGATGGGAAGTCTGTCTTCCGTGAACCAGCGGGATGTCCTAAGCATAATTATTCCTATGTTAATTGGGTTTGCCGCGCTGGTAATGGTGCGGTGGCGGCTTAATGTACTGGCTTTTGGGGAGGACGAGGCCAGGACTTTGGGAGTAAACACCCGGAGACTGCGGATACTGGTGATCATGGGAGCTACTTTGATAACCGCAGCATCGGTCTCGATTTGCGGCATGGTCGGATGGATTGGTCTGGTGGTTCCACATCTGGCCCGGGCTATAGTTGGCCCCAATTATCGGATTCTTCTGCCCGTATCCTTTATATTGGGCGCAAGCTATTTATTGCTGGTCGATGATTTGGCGCGCAGCCTGGGATCAGTAGAAGTGCCCTTGGGCATACTTACAGCTTTGTTGGGAGTGCCATTTTTCATCATAATCTTTAAATACAATGTCAGGGGGTGGAAATAACGAGGCGAAAAGATGACACGCTTCTTTAAACGGTCGGGTTCCTATTAACAAAACAGTCGGTGAGGTCTAAGCTTCTGTCTCATTGCAGCGGTGTGAAAGAAAATGCCCTGCAGTTTCTCCCGATGCTAAAAAAACCGGAACATTATTAACTCAACTTTCTGACCAAAAGAACAGGC